>NZ_DKJH01000027.1:0-48569 GCF_002454655.1 Methylophilus sp. UBA6697 | reverse complement strand
GGATACGCCGCCCCCTCCACCGCCCCCACCGCCAAAAGAGCCACCCAAGGAAACGCCGAAAGAGCAACCTAAGGAAATCAAGGCGCCTGAGCCTAAACCGGCAGAAGCCCCGCCTGCTGAAAACCTGAAAATGGAAGGGGCGGCTGGCGATGGCCCTAGCCCGTTCCAGGCCGGAGCGGTGAACAATGAGTACAAAGGTGGCGATGTCACCACAGGCCCCAAAATTGGGGGCAAGAAAAATATGGCTGCATTTGCCTGGTTTACCAACAAGGTCGATGCGCAGATTAAAAAGGCACTTGATGCTGAAAATGGGTTGAACAAAATCAAGTACCAGGTTGATGTCAGGGTGTTCTTGAATGCGCAGGGAGATATTGATCATGCCGAACTGATTGATACCAGCGGTGACGCGGAAGTAGACGCCTTGATTCGCAAGGTGTTGAGCAGGATTCCGCCTTTGAAGGAATCTGCGCCTGAGGATATGCCAAGAAAAGTCGTCGTACGTATGGCTTCAAAAAATATGTCTTAAAAATGCGACAGGCAATGCGGTGAAAGCGCTTAGTAATTAGGGAAAGAGAATGAATATTAAAGCAAAAAACTGGATGATTCCTTTAGTGGTGGCTAGCCTGTTTGGCACACAGTCAGCAGGAGTCATTGCTGGCGAACGTGAGTCACTTGAAGAGGTGCGGGCGACTACCATGAGTTTGATTGAGTTGCTAGTGCAAGAAGGGGTGCTTTCTAAGAAAAAAGCAGATACTTTATTGCAACAGGCTCAGCAAGCCAGACAAAAAGCAAAAGAAGAGGCCGAGGCCTTAGCGGCCCAGAACCCACAGCCACTGGATCAGGCAGTATCAGGTCAGCCCAAGGCCATTCGTGTGCAATATGTGCCTGAACACGTTAAAAATGAAATGCGTGCTGAAATTGAGCAGGATGTGATGAAAAAACTCAATTACAAGGCGGGTGAACGACTAGGTATTCCTGAGTGGATAGACCGCATCGAGTGGACAGGTGCCCTCCGTTTACGTTATCAGGAGGATATGTTTAGCGATAGCAATACGATTCCGGGTACCTTGAATAACGAAGTGCAGAATATGGTCGTCAATAATACGACCGAGGACCGCCAGCGTCAGCGTGTACGTGCGTTTTTTGGGGCGAATATCCATATTAACGAGTGGCTGGATGGTGGTATTCGCTTTACCACGGGTATGTTGCAAACACCAGTCACCCCCAACCAGACCGAAGGGTTTTCCCAGGGCAAGTTTGTATTCGGGCTGGATCGCGCTTTTCTTGAAGCAAAACCATATGACTGGCTGACATTGAGTGGGGGGCGGTTTGCTAACCCATTCTTTACCGGTAACCAGGTATTTGGCACAGATTTGCTTTGGGATCCTGACCTGGCATTTGATGGTTTTGTGGCACGTGCGAACCCGGCTATTAACAGACATTGGAAATTGTTTTCCTCAGTGGGTGCATTCCCGATTGAAGAGGTCGAGAGCTCTAATACCAATAAGGCCGGTGACAAATGGTTATATGCCGCACAGGGCGGGATTGAGTGGACGGCCAGCAATGATAGCAAAGTGAAATTGGGCGTCGCTTACTACGACTTTAAAAATGTAGAAGGTCAGCGCAATCCGGTCAATGATAGCCTTCAATATGCCAGTACCGTGCCGCTATGGCGGCAAAAAGGCAACCACACCTTCAGTATTAATGATGGCACAACCAATGGTGCTTTATGTGGTTCGACGAACGGTCTATGTGGATTGGCCTCCCAGTTCCAGTTGATTAACTTCACCGGTGAGGTTGATCTGGCAGTGTTTGATCCGGTGCATGTCATCTTGCATGGTGCTTATGTGCAAAACATCGGCTTTGACGAGAAAGAAATACAGCGCCGCACTGGTAACACATACAAAAAAGAAAATGAGGGTTATGAGCTTGCGCTGATGGTAGGGCACCCCATGATCAAGAAACTGCATGATTGGCAAGTGTTTGGCGGCTACCGTCGCCTGGAGGCCGATGCCATGCTGGATGGGTTCACTGATTCGAACTTCCGTCTGGGGGGCACCGATGCCAAAGGCTTTTATGTGGGCGCGCAATATGGCGTAGGCAAAAATGCTTGGCTGTCTTCAAGATATGTCAGCGCAGACGAAATTTCTGGTTTGCCATTCTCTGTCGATACGTTCTTTGTTGACTTTAATGGCAGATTCTAAAGGAACAGCATGAAAACCATTTTGTCTCTCTTGGTCAGTGCTTGTTTGATGGGTGGCTATGCCACCCACAGCATGGCAGCCGAAAAGCAGGATAAAGCCGCCAAGCGCGCGGCCATCTTGATGCAGAAAATGAAGCAGGACCTAGAAACCGAGAAATCAGCCATGCAGACCCAGTTTGAGCAGGAGAAAAAAGGCCTGTCACAAGCATTGGGTGAGGCACAGAATTCGCAAAAAGCACATTCGGCCAAACTGCAGGGCCAGGTCAGGCGTAACCAGCAGCTAGAGTCCGATAAGCAGAAGTTAGGTCAGGAAAAAGACGCATTGTCGGCGCAGGTGCAGCAATTGCAGGCACAGTTGGCCGAGCAGGCGCAACGCCTGGAAACCACCGAGCAACAACTCAAGGTCGCGAAAGCAGATCTGGCTACTAATGATGGACAACGTAAAGGTCTGGTGACCAAAGTGAGTGCCACTCACCAGCAATTGGTAGCGTGTGAAGAAAAAAATGGCCGCTTGTATAGCTATGGCCATGACTTGGTCAATTTGTACGCGGATGCCGGGGCTTATCAGCGCTTCTTGCGCGCAGAGCCATTTTTCCAGCTCAAACGGGTAGAACTGGAAAATATTGTGCAGGGTAAGCAGACGCAGCTACTGGAAAATAAAGTTGATACAATAGCAACGCCTTGACCACTTTTTAGGCGAGGCCTGTGCTTTTTGATGATCGGCTGGCGCAATGACTGCTTTACTTGACTCTTGGTTTACCCGGCATGAGCGTGCCCGTATTTACCCGTTTGCCGGGTTTATCTTATTACTGGCGGCCGAGCCGTGGCTGGCAACGGCGTTGTCCTGGTTAGGTATAGGCGCAGAACCCACCTATTTGCTGCGCAGTGTATTGGCCTTGTGCCTGCTGTTATATTTCCGCCGCGATTACCTCGAACTGCGTGTGACACCCACGTTTAACCAAGCCTTAATCGCGCTGCTGGCTGGTTGGCTGGTCTTTCTGCTGTGGATTGCCCCTTATCCCGCCTGGCTGGGTGGGCATGGGGCGAGCCATACGGTTGCCATGCCGATGCAGAGCAGCGCCGATATTTTCTGGTTAATTTGTCGCTGGAGTGGTTCGGCATTGGTGGTGCCGTTGATCGAAGAGCTGTTCTGGCGGTCATATTTAATGCGCAGGCTGGATAGTAACGACTTTATGTCGGTCTCTCCTGCGCGCGCGACGGCTTATGCAATTGCAGTAAGTAGCGTATTATTTGCAGTGGAACATCAGCTCTGGTTAGCCGGGCTGTTGGCAGGACTGGTATATGCCTGGTTATACCGTCGTTTCCAGGTGCTCTGGGTATCAATCCTTGCCCATGTGACCACCAATGCCGTACTCGGTGTTTGGGTGGTATACACTGGTCACTGGCAATATTGGTAACAAGAGTGTGTTAGCATGTGTTTTGAAAATTTTGACAATGACCGCTAAAGACAGGCCTGAGGGAGGCCGTAATTAGTTTGGCGAACTGTCGCAACAGAACACAAAAAATACCAAAATATTAAAGGGTGATGATGAAAAAAATCGCATTAATTGTGCCAGCACTGATGCTGGTGATGGCCGGGTGCAGTAAACATGATGACGCGGCCAAAGCCGGGTCACAAGTCGTGGCCAAAGTGAATGGCAGCGAAATTACCGTGCATCAATTGAATTTTGCCTTATCCAAACTGGGTAAGCTGGATCAGTCACAAGTCAAGGCTGCTTCTGAAAAAGTATTGCAACAAATGGTCGATCTGGAGTTGCTCAAGCAGAAGTCTGTGGATGAAAAACTGGACCGTGATCCGAATGTACTGCAAGTGCTGGAAGCGACCAAACAACAGGTGCTGGCACAGGCTTACATGCAAAAGGTAGCGGCCAAGCAAGCCGCGCCATCTGCGGATGACATTAAGAAGTTTTATGATACGCATCCTGAATTGTTCAGCGAGCGTAACGTGTATGTGATTCAGGAGTTTGCAGTCAAAGATGGCAATGAACATGCCAGCGACATTGAGGCCGGGATTAGCGCCGCGAAAACGGCAGATGAGTTGGCTAAATGGTTAAAAGACAATAACTATGTGTTTAGTGCCAATGCCAGCCGTAAAGCGGCTGAGCAACTGCCTTTGGAACTGTTGAAAAAACTGAACACCTTGAAAGCGGGCGATACGCTGGTGGTGAAAAGCCCTCAGGCCTTGGTGCTGCTGTTTTTGGCCAAAGTTGACCGTCAACCGGTAGATCTGGAAAAAGCTAAACCTGTGATCCAGCAATTCCTGGTGAACTCTAATCAGCAAACGGTGATCAAGAATGAAGTGTCTGCCTTGCGCAAGGATGCTAAAGTAGAGTTCTACGGCGACTTTTCCAAACTGACCCTGGATAGCGGCGCCGCGACTGCGCCGGCAGTGCCTGTGGCGCCTGCTGAGGCAAAACCGGAATCAGCCGTGGCTTCGCCAGTGTCTGAGACGACTGAGCAGCCAACACATCATAATCAAGCGATTGAAAAAGGATTATCTGGCCTGTAATTCAGCGAGCAACCTTGCGAAAACCCCGGCTTGCCGGGGTTTTTTATTGGGTACGAGTTTTATCTACGCGCAAAATGGGATGGCAATGGTTTTAATGTTGCTGTTTTCTACGCCAGCGCAACCAGCCTGCACACAGCAACAGGGCTGGCAAGCCAAATTGAAAGCTATTAAATAACAAGATCAGCCAGGTCTGAGTCGATGGCAGGGCAATCACGCTATCTCTTAATGGGGTGACCGGCAAACTGATGCTAGGCTGATTATTGACCACCCATTGCAGGCTTTGCATACTGAGCGCCAGATTGCCACCGCGCTGTAACTGACTGTTGCTAAAAAACTGCCGGCTGCCGATGACCAGAATACGTTGATGCTCGCCCGTGGCCTGTTCTTTTTCTAAGGCCAGCATCACCGTGGCAGGCCCCTGCATATCTGTGTCAGCATTAAACGCAGGCAGCGCTGTTGACTGCCCAGGGCGATAACTTGCGCTGACCCAGCCATGCTCTGCCGCCGCAACCAGTGGTAGCGTACGCCATGTATCATTTGGCTGGCGCATGCGCTGGATGGCATGTGCCTCCTCAAAAAAGGTGCGCAGGGCAAACTCCTGGGTCGGGCCTTGTGCGGCATAGCGCTGTGTACTCAAGGCCTGAAGCGGTATATCGAACTGGCGATTGGCTGGGTCTATGACCATGCCCGGGCTGATATCGAGGCCTAACCCTTCAGCCAGCGCTTGCAGGCCTTGTGTGTGTGCTGAGTCGACCAGCCAGACCAGGTTGCCACCCTGGGTAAGATGGGCTTTGATGGCGGCTGCCTGGGCGGGTGTATAAGCCTGTGTGGCGCCTGCCAGCACCAGGGTGGGTAATGGTTTGCTTTTACTCGCGACATAAGTCAGCGATGTGCTCGCCATTACCTGTAAACCGGCTGCTTGCATGGCTTGTGCCAGCTGGCTGCCACCACTGGCAGAGGTGTTGTCCAGTGCGGGTTCACCCTGTCCGCTGGCAAATAATAGTGGCGCGCGTTCACCATGCTGTAGTTGTAGCAATACATTGGTAAACGCTTCTTCGGTGTATGGCAAATACATGCGCTTTTCTTGGCCGCGATAGCGGATGATCATTTCGCCTTCTTTTTTGATCTGCTGCTCGCGTGCCAGGGTCGGTGAGGTGGTTGGGTCAATAAATTGCACACGTAAGTCTGCATGCAGGTATTGATAACGCTGCAGCAGCGAGGTGATCGACTTTCTGAAATAACGCCCTTTGTAAGGGCTATTACTGCAAAAAGCGGTGATTTCGATGGTGCCTGGTAAATGTTGCAGCACCTGGATACTGGCTGCAGATAAGGTGTTGCGGTGATTGTGCGTCGTATCCGCCATGATATGGAACTGCCAGGCGAGCACGCCCAGTGCTAGCGTGAGCAGCAGCAAGGCAGGCACCGCCAGGCGGTGTTGCCACCAGTGTGCTGCACTCGCCAGCCAGTGTTTGATTGAGGCGCGTTGCCGGAGGTTAGCCATAAAGTCGGTCAGCATGTAAACGGCGGATAGAAAGCAGCACAAAAAACAGTGCGAACAGCACGAAAAATAATATGTCGTAGCTGTTGAGTATGCCCAATGAGAATTGGCGGTAGTGCTGCATCAGGGATAGGTCATGAAATAGCGCCTGGCGATTGTCACTAAAAAACTTGTCCATAAGCAAACAGACGGAGAGGGCTGTCATGCTGCAAAATGCCGCCAGGATCGGATTCGCCGTCAGGCAGGACACATATAGCCCCAATGCACTGCTGGCTACCACCAGCAACCATAAACCCAGTGCGTGCGTGAGTAAGTAGGGCAGGTCAATTTCTGCCCAGGGTAACAGCATGGCAATCATGAGCACCATGCTGATAATCAGTATGCTGAGATAGGTGACGATACCCAGCAGTTTGCCCAAAATAAGTTCACTCATGCTCAACGGTGCGCTCATCAGCAAGGCCATGGTCTGGTTTTTGCGCTCTTCACTAATGAGTTTCATCGATACCAGTGGTACCACAAACAGCATTAATATTGAGGCAACGCCAAACACACCTTCTGCCATAAACTGGGTGATGCCGATACGCTGCACTTGCCATTGTGCACTGCGCATGATTTCAAAATACTGGTTAAAACTCAGGCTGTAATAGGTGCCGACAATGGCCTGGAAAATGGCCAGAATCAGCCAGCCCATGGGGGTGGCAAACAGGCTGCGGAGTTCTTTGCGGGCAATAATCAGAATCATGGCGAATGACCTGATTACAGGCCTTTGATAATGCCGAAGCGCACGGCGATATGCACCACCTGGCCGGTGGTTTCCACCCCCAGTTTTTGCCGTACGCTGGTCTGGATATTGGCCACTGTTTTATAGCCGATATGCATGCCCTTGGCGATGGCTGCCAGTGCCTCGCCCTGGGCGATGCGGCGAAAGACTTCAAATTCGCGCGGGGATAATTTCTGGATCGGATTTTCCTGACTTTCCAGGTGATACATGGACAAACTCTGCGCTAGCTCGTTATTGATATAACGTCCGCCTTTGAGGATCTTCTGTACCGCTTCCAGCACCACTTCTGGCGGTTCGGTTTTGGTCACGTAACCACGTGCACCAGCCTGGATGGCGCGCGTGGCGTAGATGCAGTCATCATGCATGCTGAAAATCAGCACCCGCATTTGCGGTTTGCGATGCAAAATGCGCTTTAGGGTTTCCAGGCCACCGATGCCTGGCATATCCAGGTCCAGAATCAGCAGGTCAGGGTGATTCTTTTCTACCAGCAGGCAGGCCTCTTCACCACTTAGCGCATCCGCAGAAACCTGGTGGTTTGCCTGTTCCAGCATGGTGCGCAAGCCTTGCCTGAGCATGGCATGGTCATCCGCGATCATTACTTTTGCCATGGGTCTGCGTGCGCCTTATTTTTTATTGGCAAAGGTGATGTTCACACATTTGTCGTTGGCAAAGGTGAGCTCGGCAGTATTGAAAAACTTGTTTGGCGCATATTGAATCTTGCCGCGGTAATACCACATCTCAATCTGTTCGCCAGCACCAGGGGCTGCTTGCTGTTGTTGTTGCAAAATCTGGTCTGCGTTGTGTGGTTTCACTGCCATTTCTTTTTTGACCGGTTTGCCTAGTTGCTCTTCTACAAACTGGCGCGACTGGCCACTATAGGCCTGCAAAAAAGGTTGTTCTTCTGTTTGCAGATCTTTTGCAGACAATGCCAGCGGCATCATCAGTGCAATCAGACTTAGCCATTTAAGGGGTTGCATAGTCGTTTACTCCCGGGTTTGACAATAAGGATGCAGCAGGGCGTACCTGCTTGCTGGTGTTGAGTGGCAGCAGGCCGGTAATCAGGGTGCCAGCCTGTAAGCCGCTCATGAGTTTGAAACTGCCTTGCAGCGACTCGATACGCTCGCGCATGCCGACCAGGCCGACACCTTCGGTTGCCTGCGTGGTATCCATGCCTTTGCCGTTATCACGGATTTCGATTTGCAGCATGGCTTTGTCCTGGCGCTTGATGATATGGATATCTATCCACACTTCACTGGCATGGGCGTGGCGTGCAATATTGGTCAGCGCTTCCTGCACAACGCGGAAAGCAACAATATTGGTGTCTTCGTTCAATGTCTGTTCGCTGGTATCCAGTGTGAGGTGGCAGTCGACGGACGGATTGAGTTTCTTCCAGTCATTGACCAGGCGCTCAACGGCGCCAATCAGGCCTAACGAATCAAGTGCCGGTGGTCGTAAATGCTTAATCAGCGCACGTATGGACTGCTGCACATGCTGGGTATTGGAGGCAATCCTCACTGCAATCACATGGGCCTGATCAGGATTACTTTTTTGCAAGGTCAGTGCATCCATGCGAATCGCCGTCAAATATTGACCCGTTTCGTCATGAATCTCGCTGGCAATATATTTACGCTCCTGCTCTTGCATCTGCATGGCATGGCGCGCCAGCACGCGGTTTTCTTTCAAGGTGCGTTCAAGGTCAAGTTCCACCAGGCATTGCTCGGTCATGTCGACCAGGTAACCGTGAATTTGTGCCGGTTTGCGCTCTGCTGCCGGCACATAGACAAAGCGCGCGCCCACATAGCAGGGCAGGCCATCTGGTCGCCGGATTTGCAGCTTGTTGAAATTGAGTTCCTGGTGGTATTGCAGTTGCGATACAAAGGTTGGCCAATCAAATGAAAACAGTACGCAGGCGTTTTTGTCATCATTCATCGGGCGGCAGATACGGTCAAATGCACGATTGTGCATGCCGATATTGCCATCAATGTCTAGCACCACATTGCCGGTCAGGTCGCCATCGAACAGCGTTTTATATAGTTGCTGGCTGCTGCTTAATTGGGCTTCTGTGTGTTTTCTGCGCTGGATTTCAGCATGAATTTCCCGCATGCGGCGCTGGCTGAACCAGACGCTCAACAGCACAAACACAAACAAGGTGAGCGGGACCTCGTCCAGTTGCGCATATTCATAGGTCAGTAACCAGGCATTGACGCGCTCGGCCAGGTCGAATTCAGATGCACAGACAAACGTCAGCAGCACGCCCGTCATCACAATGAGCGTGTCCTGGCTGGCCCGGCTTAATTTGCCGAGTTTGTGTAGAGCAGTAATAACTGGCATAGATCGTTGATAAGAATGCATGACTGAGTGACCAAACGCTGTGAAGCTATATGGCGGTAGCCAACTTGCTCCCGCCTTGTGTGAACCTGCGCCACTATAGACCACATCTCAATCAACTGCCCCGTGAAAAATTCCCTTATATGGCTGGTCTGCATGAATGAATTGTTGAAGCAATGATAGGGAATCATTCATCTATTGCCTTTGTTACAAATTATTAACAATTCAGGTCGTGCAGTGCGGCATTCGGGGGGATGTCGCAACACCACGTGAAACTCATTCTTGAGAGATTAGGAGATAGTATGAAAGTAACATCATCTAGTGCCATTTTAGGCGCTTTGGTCGGGGGCTTGTTTGCAAGCTTTTCTGGCCTGGCCATGGCAGATGCAGACTTGGACAAGCAGGTCAACACACCTGGCGCCTGGCCGATCGCAACTGGTGGCTATTATAGCCAGCACAACAGCCCATTGGCTCAAATCAACAAATCCAACGTAAAAAATGTGAAAGCTGCGTGGTCATTCTCCACCGGTGTACTGAATGGTCACGAAGGTGCGCCATTGGTCATTGGTGACATGATGTACATCCACTCTGCTTTCCCAAACAATACATACGCCCTGAACCTGAACGATCCAGGCAAAATTGTCTGGCAACACAAGCCTAAGCAAGATGCTTCTACTAAAGCAGTGATGTGCTGTGACGTGGTTGACCGCGGCTTGGCATACGGCGCTGGTCAAATTATTAAGAAACAGGCCAATGGCCATTTGCTGGCTTTGGATGCAAAAACCGGTAAAACCAACTGGGAAGTGGAAGTATGTGATCCAAAAGTGGGTTCTACACTGACACAAGCGCCTTTCGTGGCTAAAGACACTATCCTGATGGGTTGTTCAGGTGCCGAGCTGGGTGTACGTGGCGCGGTAAACGCCTTCGACCTGAAAACAGGTGAGTTGAAATGGCGTGCATTCGCAACCGGTTCTGATGACTCTGTGCGTCTGGCTAAAGACTTCAACAAAGACAATCCACATTACGGTCAATTCGGCCTGGGTACAAAAACCTGGGAAGGCGATGCCTGGAAAATTGGTGGCGGTACAAACTGGGGTTGGTATGCATACGATCCTAAATTGAACCTGTTCTACTACGGTTCAGGCAACCCGGCACCATGGAACGAAACCATGCGTCCTGGCGACAACAAGTGGACCATGACTATCTGGGGTCGCGATCTGGACACCGGTATGGCGAAATGGGGTTACCAGAAAACGCCTCACGATGAGTGGGACTTTGCTGGTGTGAACCAGATGGTACTGACCGACCAGCCAGTCAATGGCAAAGTGACGCCATTGCTGAGCCACATCGACCGTAACGGTATCCTGTACACACTGAACCGTGAAAACGGCAGCCTGATCGTCGCTGAAAAAGTCGACCCTGCTGTAAACGTGTTCAAAAAAGTGGATCTGAAAACCGGTACACCAGTACGTGATCCTGAGTTTGCAACCCGCATGGACCACAAAGGGACCAACATTTGCCCATCAGCGATGGGTTTCCACAACCAGGGTGTTGACTCTTACGATCCGGAAAGCCGTACTTTGTACGCTGGTCTGAACCACATTTGTATGGATTGGGAGCCGTTCATGCTGCCATACCGTGCAGGTCAGTTCTTCGTTGGTGCAACGCTGGCGATGTACCCAGGACCTAACGGCCCAACCAAGAAAGAAATGGGTCAGATCCGTGCTTTCGACTTGACGACAGGTAAGGCGAAATGGACCAAGTGGGAGAAATTCGCGGCTTGGGGCGGTACTTTGTACACCAAAGGCGGCTTGGTATGGTACGCAACACTTGATGGTTACCTGAAAGCTTTGGATAACAAAGACGGTAAAGAGTTGTGGAACTTCAAGATGCCATCCGGTGGTATCGGATCTCCTATGACTTACTCCTTCAAGGGTAAACAGTACGTTGGCAGCATGTACGGTGTAGGCGGCTGGCCAGGTGTTGGTCTGGTGTTTGACCTGACAGACCCTAGCGCTGGTTTGGGTGCGGTTGGTGCGTTCAAAGAACTGCAAAACCACACACAAATGGGCGGTGGCCTGATGGTGTTTAGCCTGTAATTCATACAGTAAACCTGTTGATGTAGTGTGCAGGATGGCCGTCAGACGCAAGGATGGCCGGTCATCCTGTTCTCTCTAATGGAGAAGAGAACAAATGTTTGCTGAAGTTAAAAAGAATAGTCGTACCTGGTTGAGCGTCTGCTTGTCCTTGACCCTGAGTGTGTTTGCATTGCCCGCACTCGCTGCCGATGCACTGAATATCTGTGCCGGTAAATCCGAATTACCTTTTTCCAATGACCAGAAACAAGGCTTTGAAAACAAGATCGCTGCTGTCATTGGCAAAACACTGAATGTCCCCGTCAATTATTTCTGGTGGACCAACCCGTTAACCCTGCAAAAGGACATGGAAGAAGGCAAATGTGATGTGCTGATTGGCACTGACCCGAATGATCCGCGTGTGCTGGTGACCAAGCCTTATTACCGTTCTTCTTACGTGTTTGTCACCCGTGTAGATCGCGAAATCGACGTCACTTCCTGGGATCATCCTTACCTCAAGGAAAAGAATTTCCGTATTGGCGTCATGCCGGATAGCCCTGGTAAGAACATGTTGCTGCAAATCAACCGCTTTGATGACATGTTTGATTACTTCACTGAAATCCAGAATTTCCAGTCAACACGTAATCGCTATGTGCATGTTGAACCTTCACGCTTGGTCAATGATGTCGCCAACATGCATCTGCATATGGCCATGCTGTGGGCGCCGGAAGCCGCGCGTTATGTACGTGCCTCTGAAGTGCCATTGAAAATGGTGATGGTGGAAGACAACGCCAAAAAAACCAATGGTGAAAAAATCCCCATGCATTACGACGTGGTCATGGGCGTGAGCAAAAAACGCCCTGAGCTGGTACAGGCCCTGAATGGCGTCATTGAAAAACACGGGACGGAAATCACCGCCATTCTCAAAGAGGAAGGTATTCCTCTGCTGAACCTTCAGTAAATCACAATCTTGATTAATTAGTTTTTGGAGTTTGAATTGAAAGAATCTCAACAATCTCAATCGCAGGCCATGCCGTTGCGCCGCGTGAAACAACAGCTGGCGATGGCGTTTGGACTCTCTGGCTTGGTCATGGCGACTTTCTTTACCGTGGCGTGCGCCAAGGATGACACCTCTGCGCAAACCCAGGGTGCCAGCAAAACTGCGCCAGCGAAAGTGGTACTGAAGGATGGCCCGGCGATCGAGTTCCGCGGCACACTGTCCGGCGATGTGCTGGACCTTGCGCCGATGGAAGATGAAACCTTCACGCCTGAAGCCAAGCATTTCATGGCAACCGGCGAAAACCCGTACCGTGGCAATGAGGAAGAAATTAAAAAAGGCTACACCATTTTCTCTACCGCCTGTTCCGGCTGCCACGGTCACTTGGCTGAAGGCAAGTTGGGACCAGCACTGGCTGATGATTACTGGACCTACCCTAAGAATGAAACCGATAAAGGTATTTTTGAAACCATTTATGGCGGTGCTGCCGGCATGATGGGGCCGCAACAGGGCCGTATGACTGTTGATGAAATCCTGCATGTGATCGCCTGGATTCGTCATCAGGCCGAAGAAAACCTTAAAAACGGTGGCGCTGCGCCGCACGGTTAAACCCATTATCGGATTGTTAGGCTGGTGGGCAATCCGTTAATCGAAAACAATACACCAGCTAATTTATGATTAAGGAGAAAGTGATGAAACACGTATTGGCATTACTGGCTGTTGCCAGTGTGTTTGCGGTGTCAAATCAGGCGCTGGCTTACGACGGTCAAAGTTGTAAAGAGCCAGGAAACTGCTGGGAAGCCAAACCTGGCTATCCGGAAAAAATTGCGGGTTCCAAATATGACCCGAAACATGATCCGGTAGAGCTCAACAAGCAAGAGGAATCCATCAAATTGATGGATGCACGCAACGCAAAACGCATTGCGAATGCCAAATCCAGCGGTAATTTCGTGTTTGACGTGAAGTAATCTTAATTCCCCCCTAGGAAACTGGCATCGTTTCCGGTGTCAGTTTCGCCCCCTCAATGCATGTGGCAAACCGGTGTCGATTGTATGCAGTCGACAGTGGCCTGTTTCATTCTGAATCATGGATGGTGTATGGAAAATAAAATCGAATTAGCCGCCTGGCGTGAGCGCGCCCTAGCATTTGAACAGGCCATTAACACCGTGGTGGTGGGCATGCCGGAGCAAACGCGCGCACTGACCATTGCGATTTTTTCACGTGGGCACGTGTTGCTGGAAGGCGATGTCGGCGTAGGTAAAACCACGCTGTTACGCGCAGCAGCCCAACTATTGGGTGGCGGTTATCAGCGGATAGAAGGCGCCATTGATTTGATGCCTAGCGATTTTCTTTACCATGCTTATATCAATGAGCAAGGCCAGGCGGCGGTTAAACCTGGCCCGTTATTGCAGCACGATGAAGCCCTGGCGGTATTTTTCTTTAACGAAATCAACCGCGCCCGTCCGCAGGCACATGCCCTGTTTTTACGCTTGATGGCTGAACGTTCAGTCAATGCATTCAACCGCGAATACCGTTTCCCGCACCTGACGGTGTTTGCCGACCGCAACCGGCTGGAACGTGAAGAAACCTTTGAAATCCCTGCCGCCGCACGTGATCGCTTCTTGATGGAAATCTCGGTGCAGGCGCCGGATGCGCGTGACCTGCAGCGGGCATTGATGTTTGATACTCGTTTTTATGATGTGGATGCGCTGATTGCGACACTGCCCGCCGGATTAACGCCTTACGACCAGTTAAACCTGGTCGCGGAAACCATACAGAATTCAGTCCGGGCCGAAATCGCATTGCAGGAGTATGCCGTTGATTTATGGCGTGCGCTAAAAGACCCGGTAGCAGCCGGCATCCAATTACCCGATGTCGATATGTCACGCTTGCTGGCTGGCGGTGCCAGCCCGCGCGGTACCGCCATGCTCATGCGCAGTGCGCGTACCCGTGCCTGGATAGAAGGCCGTGATTATTTAACGCCGGACGATATCCGTGCCGTGTGGCCATTTGTCATGACGCATCGCGTATTCTTCAATGGCGCTTATGCCTTGCAACACGCACGACTGGCGCCACTGTTATTGCAAGCGGTTCTGGACAAGGTGTCTGCCCCTTAAGTCTGGCGGCAGTCTGTTTTTATCTTTATGGCTATCCTGTCAGTACCCACGGCGAATGCTTCCGAGATGAGTCCATCATCGTCGCAGTTGCAGGCTGCGTTTGAGCCAAGCCAGTTTTTTTACAATATCAACTGGCGCTCCAAGTCATACCACGCCGGGGCAACGCTCACTACGCACCATGGCAATGGCAGTGACTTTGCCGGGTTTGCCTCGTTGCTAGCGTGCCCTGACCCGAAACGCATCGATATCCGCGCCAGCGTGCGCACTGTACCCAGGCAATGGCTGGTGAGAACCTATCTGGAACGCGCTGCTGTAAGGGTCTATGCGATTATCGATGTCTCCAGCTCCATGTTTTTCCAGGGCGAGGCCAATATGCGCCAGCAGGTGACCGAGTTTGTCTCTTCACTGGCCTGGTCTGCCAACCGGCAAGGTGATGCGTTTGGCATGCGCGCGGCGGATGATCACGAACAACTGGCATTGCAAGTATTGCCCAGTTTTCAACCAGGCACAGCGCAGGCCGTGGCACAACAAATCACACGTTACTGGCAGCAGGCAGAAACAATGAGTCGTGCTGATGGCCGCAGTGCCAACGCTATCCCGGAAACGCTCATGTCGCTAGGTTCGCAACGCGCGCTGGTTTTCCTGTTGTCTGACTTTTACTGGCCGGATGCCTTGTTGCAACAGACCCTGCAAGCTGGACAGCATCACGATGTGATTCCGGTTGTTCTACGCGACCGTACCGCGACAGCGGGTTTACCCAGCTTTGGCTGGGCACGCCTGCGCGATATGGAAACCGGTGAAGAACGCAGCTGGATGTTGAGGCGTAAGTTGCACCAGCAGATCGCTGACCATGCAAAACAGCAAAAAAAGTCACTCAATGCACGATTTTTAACCGCGGGTACGCGCGCTCCCTTGTGGTTAAACCCGGGCTGGCGAGCAGAAGAAGTGAGTCGTCATTTGATGGAGAGCATGTCATGACTATGGGATTGCATGCAATGCATGGGCAAAAACATAAAAGGTTGTTGAAACTGGTAGGTAGCCTGCTGTGGCTGGCTGTGATGCAATCATCATATGCGAACGATGCTAATTTTAAGCCACGCGCCGAAAGCCATACTCGTGAAGCCGATTACACCCTGGGCAGTATTGCTCGGCAACATATTAAGCTGCATGTGCCGCCAGGCTTTGAACTGGATCCTGCCAGTCTACCAGCGCCAGCACAAAATGAAGCCATAGAACTCAGGAAAGCACACTGGACTAACAGTGACAGCAAAGCTGAACGCCTGATCCAACTCGATATCGACTGGCAGATATTTGTGGCAGGTGACACGGTGAAAACCTTGCCGCTGAAAAACCTGCACCTGCAATTTAAACGCGACCAGCAACGCCTGACGATAGATATACCTGCTGACAAAGTCATTGTTTCCAGCCTGCTGCCAGCGCGTATTGATGCCGAGCACGTCAAACTTTACCCGGATGCGCCATTGCCCGAGTGGCCGCTCTCCACTCAACTGTGGCAGCTGGCTGCTTGGTTTCTTCTGTTAGGTTCAGGCCTGGTTTACTTTGCCTGGTATCTGGGCTGGATCCAGTTTCCGCAGGAAAAACGCATGCCGTTCAGGCAGGCGTGGCATGGTATCCGTCGGTTCAAGCAAGACCAGGATGAAACGCGTATGCAGGCCATGCGCCTGATTAGTCGCGCAGTCGATCAATTTGCCGGTTACGCCGTCACCGCAGAAAATTTGCCCAGGCTGCTGGCCAGTCAATCAGCCATCACACCTTATCGCGACAAATTGCAGGATTTTTACCACAATGTTCAGCAAACTTTTTTTGCCGGTCAACCAGTGTCTTTGTCACTGAGTGAGTTGAAACAGCTCGCCAAAACCTTAAGCCAGGTGGAGATTTCCTGAACATGTGGGAAGAAGGCGCGCAAACCGTATTACTGGCTTCAGGCTTTAATGAGCACTGGGGGCTGACGGATTTCTGGCCATTGCTGTTGTTACCTTTGGCCGTATTGCCATGGGTATTGCGCGGGCAAATGAATTTCCCGCATCCGGCGTTACAAGGGTTGCCAGCAGATCCGCTATCTGCCTGGCTGGATCGCCTGTGGAAGATGGCATTAAGTCTATTGATACTGGCCTTGAGTCTGGCGCTCACCGGCCCTTACCTGAAATCGCAATATGTCGAAAAGATAGGACGTGGTGCGCATGTCATGATCGTGCTGGACCGCAGTGCCAGCATGAATGAGCCATTTGTAAAAAAAGGTGACGATGCACAAGCACGCGTGCCCAAGATGGAAGTCGCCCGCAAGGTCCTTAAAACGCTGGTCGCACAAGGGCATGATGATTTAATGGGCATGGTGACTTTCAGTACTTCCCCAATTCTGGCGGCACCACTGGGCAATGACCGCGAGTTTGTGCAGGCGGCACTGGATGCCACCGAAGCCGGTGGCATGGGCTTTACCGCCGTGGCGCGTGGCTTGGGTATGGCGCTGGATTACTTTGCGGACCAGCCGGTTACCGGCGCACGCGCCATGGTGCTGGTGTCAGATGGCGGGGCGCATCTGGATGGCAAAACGCAGGATATGTTACGCGCCATGTTTATGCGCCAGAAGGCTTCGCTGTACTGGATTTATCTACGCTCCGAGAGTGGCGTCAGCCTTAAGCAAAGCCTGGCAGAGGGCGAAAATATTGATGCTTATCCTGAGTATGCCCTGCATGAATATTTCCAGACGCTGAATGTGCCATATCGCGTGTATGAGGCTGAAAACCCGCAGGCGGTGATGGCGGCGGTGCGCGATATCTCCACACTGAAAAATAAACCGACCAGATACCTGGAACCCGTGTCGCGGCAGGATTTAAGCCAGTATGCCTATGGCCTGGCGTGGCTGGTGGCGGTGTGTTTGATGTGTTTGTATGCATTGGAATTGAAACGGTGGCAGGCATGAATAAAAAACTGGCAGGCGTCCTGCGGCGTGGCGTGTTATGGGCAGGGCTATTGATATTAATTTCAGTGGTGATGCTGATCAGGCAGGTCATTGATATCTATCAGGCTGAAGTCTATCGCCGCAGTCTGCAACCGCATGTGTTGATTGAAAATACCTTGCTTGGTGCAAACCAGACGCCGCAGGCCTTGTTTGCCAATGCGGTGTTTTATGACAACCAGGTTAAGCCCGAACAGGCATTATCTGAATTCGCCGCGCTGATTAGCAAGGTGCCTGAAGGTGACCCGCTACGTCAACAAGCCTATTTTAATTCGGGCAATATTTACCTGCGCACAGCGATCCGCTTGCTGGAACAGCGCGGCCTGCCTGCGTGGGATGAAGCGGGTCCGCTGGTCGCACTGGCCAAAGAGAGCTACCAAAAAGCCTTGCGCGTAGAGCCTGACTGGTCTGAGGTGAAATACAACTACCACCTGGCCTTACGCCTGGCACCGACTACGCATGGCATGTCCGGGCCGCAACAATATGAAGATGAGCAGATCAAGGCAGAAGAAGAGCCAAGTGGCTGGCCAGCCATGCCGGGTAATCCTAGAGGCATGCCCTGATGCGTCTGCGTTTTTCTGAGGCATGGCGAGCGGTCGTAAAAGGCCTGGTGGGGGGCTGGTCTGGGCAAGGGTCCAGGCTGTATGCCTGGCGCAAAGCGTGCCTTATCGCAACATTTGTGTTGCTCACCATCATCTTATTCCGGCCACATCTAATGCTACCCAATCGCGTTTATGACTGGTATTTCGTGGTGGATATCACGCAAAGCATGAATGTGCCTGATTACCAGGTGGCTGGTAAAAGTATCAGTCGCTTGCAAATAGCCAAGCAAAGTATACGCAAAACCTTATCGGCCTTGCCTTGTGGTTCACGGGTGGCGCTGGGGATGTTTACCGAACGCAATGTGGTGAATGTGGTGGAGCCGGTTGAGGTCTGCGCCCATTTCGCCGCGCTGGACCAAACGGTTGCCAGCATGGACTGGCGCATGGCCTGGGCTGCGGATTCGTTTATCGCGCATGGTTTGTACAACGCCCTGGAACAGGCACCGGAATTAGGCAAGCAGATACGCGTCATGTTTTTCACTGATGGCCAGCAGGCGCCACCTGCCAATCCTAAATACATGCCCGGCTATGCCGGTAAACCTGGCGATGTGCAGGGATACCTGGTCGGCATGGGCAAGTCGGTCGCCAGCAAAATCCCCAAACTGGATGAAAAGAATGCGGTTTCCGGCTATTGGGAACAGGAAGAAGTACAGCGATTCGGTAACTTTGGCATGGCTGAGACTTTGTCGGTACTGGCGATGGAGCAGGGCCAGCATGACCGCAATGCCGGTCACGGCCCGGGGACTGATTTGCTGAATAATGCGCACCTCTCGGCACTGGATGAACAGAACCTGCAACGCCTGGCTAACACTACTGGCCTGAATTATGTGCGTCTGGAGCAGTCAGCGCAAGGCAGCAGTTGGGCGACTGGTTTAGGTATGACTGCCTGGCGATGGGCCGATACCGACCTCAGGCCTTGGCTGGCCGTGCCGGCGATAGTTTGCTGGCTGCTGTACCTGCTGCTGACATTTTCCGGTAGTCGCTGGGTCAAGTGGTTGGCGCGACGCTGGTCTGGCATCAGGTTGCACAGTCACTAAAAGTTTTAAGTGAACAACAGATTTTAAGTAAGCAATACGTTTAGTTTTTTAGAGAAGGAGCAACAATGAAGTGGTCTTTATTACTGATTGGATTAATGAGTGCAAATGCCTGGGCGCATGGCCCGACACCGCAGAAAACCGATGAATCCATTCAGGTAAATGCGGCAGCCGATGCCGTATGGAAGCGTATCAGCGCGCCTTGTGCACTGGCACAATGGCATCCACAAGTGACGGCCTGCGAGGCAGTCAACGACAAGCAGCAAAAAATTACCCTTAAAAACGGCAAGCATTTATTACAGGAAATCGATGAGGTTTCTGCCGCAGACATGACGGTGGCTTATCGCCTGTCGGGCGACATTGACCTGGAAGCGCTACCTGTCAGCTCCTTGAATGGAAAAATCAAGGTGGTGGCCGATGGCAGCAATGCCAAGGTGGTGTGGACAGCACGCTATTACCGCGCCTTTACCGGCAATGAACCGCCAGCCGGACAGGATGATGAGTCAGCCAAAAGTGCGGTCGACAGTTTTGTCAAAGACGGCTTGCAAGGCCTGAAAGACGGTCGCCAGAATGCAGCGGCCAATAGCAGTGGCTGGCGCAACAAGATCTGCGCACATTTGCGCCCTTTGTTTAAACGCATGGGTACAAGCGTGTGCGCCTGAATCAGTTAGCCAGCATGATGATCCGCATACGCTTGCTGGTTGCTGTCAGTGCCTGGATATTCCTGGCCACTACCCCGGCCATGGCTGCTAGTGAAAACAGTGAGGTCACGCTGGTCGAAACCGATGACAGTCTATGTCTGGCACATGGCGGTCAACTGGTGTCGCTGCAACTGTCCGCTGTCAGCATTGAACAGGACGCCTCAGCAGAGGTTGAGGTGTGGGTAGATCGCTGGTTTATGCAAGTGCAAACGGCAGACCATACCCGCCATGTGTTGAGTGCGCAGGTGCCGGTCGCAGAACTCGGCTGTTCGCAAAGCATAGCCGGACCGCAACACTGGACCCTGAGTGTGATTAAACGCCTGCCAGCAGCAGGCGCCCCTTCCAAGGAAACTCCATGAGTGTCAATAATCTTTACCCCATAGACAGCCAAGCCGCGTTTAACCAGCAAGTAACCGCGCATGATTTTATGGTTGTACTGTTTACCGCCAAGTGGTGTGCGCCTTGCCAGACATTTGCACCGGTATTTGCCGAGATAGCCGCACAAACGCCCCACATCTTGTTTGCTACGGTAGATATGGATGTGGCTACAGACCTGGCGGCCAATTTTCAGGTTGCACAAGTACCAGCGTTGATGGTGGTACGCGAGCGCGTGGTGATTGACCTGGTCAATGGCGCTATGCACGCCCACGAGCTGAAACATCATCTGCATATGTGGCAAGCGCTGGATATGGCGGCGATTAATGCCCATTTTGCGCAAAGAGTATCTGCTTCCTAGCCTCCCTGCCGTGAAAAAATCCCTGCCAGTTGCAGGATACTGTCTGACGTTTTAAGGCAGATAAACACCTATAGTTAAACATCGCTCAAAGACCATACGCGAGGAGAAGTATGTTTTTTCGGAAGACGTCCAGCATGGCGTCTGCACACCCATACTTTCAAAGATTTGCCGGGTTATGGTTGGCCTGTATGGTGCTGCATGGGCAAGCAGCAGAGCTTGCTTATATCACCAACCAGGGTGATCACACGGTGTCGGTGGTCGATATGCAGCAGCGCACCGTGCTGCATACCCTAGTGGTGGGCAAGTCGCCGGTTGGTGTGGCGGTCGATCAGCAACAGCAAAAAGTGTATGTAAGCAATGTTGAAGGCCACTCATTGTCGGTCATCGATATGCAGCACCAGCAAGTGATACGTACGATTGATTTACCGATTGCGCCAGTCGGACTGGCCGTGAGTAAAACCGGTGACCGCTTGTATGTGGCAGACTGGTATCACGACACCTTGTTGGTCGTGGCTGCAGATAACGGGCAGGTACTGGCAAACATCCCGGTTGGGCAGGCGCCTGGCGGCCTGCAAATGAGTCCGGATGGTAGCACTTTGTATGTTGCCAATCGCGACAGTGACGATATCAGTGTGATTGATACCCACAGCAACAAAGCGCGTCATCGGGTCAACGTTGGCAAGCATCCGTTTGGCTTGAGTTTAAGTCCGGATGGCCAGCAATTATTTGTGGTGAATGTGTATTCAAATACGGTCAGCGTGATGGATACGCGCACTCAACAGGTACTAGCGACGCTGAATACGGGCGATCACCCGTATTGCGCGACGCCGGACCATCGCGGGCAACGCTTGTTTGTCAGTAATACGGGAGATGATAGCGTGAGCGTGATTGATCTGGCAACGCGGCAAACCATTCGCAAGATTCGTGTGCCGGGCACGCCGGAAGGCATTGCTTTCGATGCTGAGCACCAGCAGGTGGTGGTGGCCAGCTGGATGGATAACGTTATTGCCATTATCGACAGTGAACGCCTGCTTGTTAAAGTAACGGTTGCCGTCGGTGCGCAGCCGCGGGCGTTTGGTCAGTTCATCGGGAGTAAATCCCGATGAAATCGGGAAGGCTGCCGCTATTGGGGCAGTCGCAGCATGCTTAATATGCAATTATCAATTTAAATGACTTAATTTAATTGATTTGCATAAAGTATATCTCCATGTTCAGGCCAGTTGTTGCAGCAACTGGTCGATTTTTTTGAAGGACACTCTATGCAACAAGCACTGCAACAGCTTCTATTCACAGCGGCTTTGGCCACTACCTCTTTCTCAGCGTTCTCTCAACCTTTAGCGTATGTGCCCAATGAAAAAGATGGCACGGTGTCGGTCATTGATACCAGTACCGATGAGGTGGTTAAGCGCCTGCCAGCCAAGGGCCAGTTCGGTAAAAAAGTTCAGGCCGCCGCCGTACACCCTGGCAATCAAAACTTGTATGTCGTCGTGCGCGATAAAAATGCGGTAGCTGTGGTAGATACCCAACAAGGCAAGCAAGTCGCTTTGATCAAGGTTGGTGATGAGCCTGAGGGAATAGATATTTCACCGGATGGCAAGCTGCTGGCTGCCTGCCTGGAAGAGGAAAATGCGGTGGCGCTGGTAGACCTGCAGGCCAACAAGGTCAAATACACCATTCATACCCAGGGCAGAAACCCCGAGCACTGTGTATTTTCGCCGGATCAGCAGTGGTTATTGGCGAGCAATGAAGAAAGCAATAATGTGGATGTGATCAATCTGACATCACTCAAATCCGAACATTTGATTGCTGCCACCAAGCATCCGCGCGGCGTGGGCTTCAGCCCGGACGGCAAATGGGCTTATGTCGCCAACGAAGCGGCAAATTTGCTGGAAATTGTATCCACCAGTGACTGGAAGGTCCAAGCCAATATCAAAGTCGGCTTGCGCTCTAATGGTGTCAAGGTCAATGCCGATGGCAGCCGTATTTATGTCAGCAACGGCGGTGACCATAATATCAGCGTGATTGATACTGCCAGCCGTCAGGTGATTGCCACTATCGCGGTGGGGCAACGGCCGTGGAATATGGCACTGACGCCAGATGGCAAAAAACTGTATGTCGCCAATGGCCGTAGTCATAGCGTGTCTGTGATTGATACGCAAACGAATCAGCGCTTAAAGGATATTCCGGTAGGCACCTTGCCTTGGGGTGTCGTGATTCGCTAGTCCGCCTATAATGCGTGATATCCCTGCATGCCAGGGGTATGAATCGGGAAAAATTCCCGATAGTTTTTGGGCGATCGACTTTAAAATCCACACAGCATGATGAAATCTCTCAGTCTTCAGTTCAAACTTAATCTGATCATTACCTTGTTATTGCTCGGCTTATTGCTGACCTGGGCAGTATCCGTGGTGAAGAATGCGCGCGAAGACGTATTGGCTGAGGTGGATTCAAGCACCAATCTGGTGATTCATTTGCTGGATGCAGAAATTGCGCATTACATGACAGATTTTGGCTGGTTGAATAACAGTGAAAATGGTCAAACCAATCTGTTCAGGCTGGATGAGCTGACCAATATCCGCCATTTGAAGGTGGATTTTTTTGATATGAATGGCCGCTTGCGTGAGTCTAACCGCTCGACGCGATTGGAGCATACCGGTGAAGAGCCACCGGCGTGGTTTGTACGCCTGCTGGATATTTCCAGCGTGCTCAATGAACCCAAACGCAAGAATATTATTTTAAACGGCCGCTTTATCGGCGAGCTGGTCATTACGCCAGACCCGAGTTTTGAGTTGCGCGAAATTTGGGATGACACCTCTGGTTTGCTGGCGATTGTCGGCCTGTTTGGTCTCAGCGTATTGTTGTTTGTTTATTGGACGGTGCGGGCGACGTTTAAACCGGTGAAGCAGATTATTCATGGTTTGAACCAGATTGAGCGCGGTGAATATCAAAGCCGCTTGCCTGGGTTTGAGCAGATTGAGCTGAGTGAGATCAGTGACAAGTTCAACAGCATGGCCAGCACGCTGGAGCAAAGCATACGCAATAATCACCGTTTAACGCAGCAGATTATTCACCTGCAGGAAGAAGAACGTAAAAAACTGGCGCGTGACCTGCATGACGAAATCGGCCAATACCTGACCGCGGTGCATGTAGATGCCAGTGCGCTGGTGGCAGCAAAAAAACTCAGCGTAGCGCGTGAAAGCGCGCAGGCAATTGCGCAGATCACACGGCAAATGATGGTGACTATTCAGGATATCCTGGCGCGTTTGCGCCCGCGCGTGCTGGATGAGCTAGGGTTGAGCCTGGCGTTGGCTGAGTTGATTCATCACTGGCATGATCGTAATCGCGGCATCATGGTAGTGAATGCGATTTCCAACCACCTGAGCCAACATGATGAGTCAGTGTCGGTGACGGTTTACCGTATTTTGCAGGAGTGCCTGACGAATATCAGCAAGCATGCGGCGGCTACCCGCGTGACGATAGAAGTGACGGAAGATGAGCAAGGCTTATCGCTGATGATAGAGGATGATGGACGTGGGTTTGATACCAGTGTGCAAAGCCGCGGCTATGGCCTGGCGGGTATGCAAGAGCGGGTAGAGGGCTTGATGGGCAGCATGAAAATTACCAGTGCGCCGGGCCAGGGGACGCGTATCGAAGTCCGTTTTCACACAACAGAAGGTTTTCAGGAAGCAGTGACATGACAGTTAAAGTTGTTTTGGTGGATGATCACACCGTGGTGCGTTCAGGGTTACGTCGCTTGCTTGAGAGCCATAAGTCGATTGAAATCGTGGCCGAGGCAGATACCGGGGAGTCGGCATACCAGGTGTACGGCGAGATTCTGCCAGATGTCATGCTGATGGATATTTCCATGCCTGGCATGGGCGGCCTGGAAGCCGCCAAACGTATTTTGCAGCGCTATCCGCAAGCCAGAATCGTGATTTTCTCCATGCACGAGGCGGTATCGTTCGCAGCGCAGGCACTCAAAACCGGCGTGAAAGGGTATGTGACTAAAACCGGTGTGGCTGAAGATCTCGTGCAGGCGGTGCTGGATGTGGCCAAAGGTCGCACGTTTTTAAGCCAGGATGTGGCGCAGAAAGTCGCTTTGCAAACCTTGATTGGTGAAAGCAATCCCTTGCAGCAATTGACGTCACGCGAGTTCGAAGTGTTCCGCTTGTTGGCCGAAGGCAAGCGCGTGGAAGAGGTGGCTGATATGCTCAAAATCAGCCAGAAAACAGTGGCCAATTACTATACCCTGATCAAGCAAAAACTCTCGGTGAACAGCCCGGTAGAAATGGTGCGGCTGGCCATGAAGCATGGCCTGATTGATGCCGCGTAAGCACGACTAAAGTGTTTGCGCCACGTCTTCAATCAATGACCGCAGCCAGCGGTGTGCGGGATCCTGCCGATACCTGACATGCCAGGCGATATCTACTGGAAAAGTGCCCAGGTCGACTGGTGTTGGCAGGATTTTTAAGCGCGTATCATTTGCCAGGCGGCGGCAAATCTGGATCGGCAGTGTGGTGCAATAATCGGTGACGGAAATCACTTCTGGTACCGACAGAAAATGCGTGACCGACACCGCCACTTCACGTTTCAAACCATGCCGGTCTAATGCCTGAAACAACCCTGCGCGCATGCGTCCTGGCGGCAATACATTCACATGTTTCAGCTGTTCATATTGCACCTTGGTGATTTCGTCGCCAACGGTCGGGTGATCGGCGCGCACCACACAAGCCAGCCTGTCATCCATCAGGTGCTGCACAATCAGGTTGTCTGGCGGGTCGACGAAACGCCCCATGACCAGCGCTGTGCTGCCTGAAATCACCCCGGTTTCAGCAAGATCATTGCCGTAAGGAATAATGCGCAGCTTAATGCCAGGGGCCAGTACGCGCAGCTTGGCCACGACTGCCGGAATCAGCACATATTCGACATAACTATTAGGTGCAATGGTGAATAACAAATTGGCACTGGCCGGGTCAAAAGCTTGCTGTTCCAGCACGATTTCATCCAGTTGCCCAATCGCTTCCATAATCACTGGCGCCAACGCCTCCGCTTTCTGTGTCGGTTGCATGCCATAACGTTCACGGATAAATAATGGATCCTGGAGTATCTCCCGCAGGCGGTTCAATGCATTCGACAATGCAGGCTGCGTGATGCCAAGCCGGTCAGCCGCGCGCGTCACACTGCGCTCTTCCATCAAGGCGATAAATACTCGTAATAGATTCAGGTCGTAGCGCATTTTAATTATTCATATGGTGAATAATTAAAATATACATAATAAATTTCAAAAATGGAATCAAAGCGTTCATGATGGACTCACCTGATCACTTAATCACTAAGGAGCTTTAAATGAACATCCTGATCGTCCTCACCTCGCATGACACTCTGGGTAATACCGGCCTTAAAACTGGTTTCTGGCTCGAAGAGCTGGCTGCGCCTTATTACGCGTTTAAGGCTGCGGGTGCGCAATTGACATTGGCATCGCCTAAAGGCGGCCAGCCGCCGCTGGATCCTAAAAGTAATGATCCCGCTTTTCAAACAGCGGACACCAAACGTTTTGAAGCCGATGCAGAAGCAGGCAAAGCCTTGGCGACGACCGTGCCCTTAAACTCAGTGTCACATAATGGTTTTGATGCAGTATTTTATCCAGGCGGGCACGGGCCATTGTGGGACCTGGCAGAGGACCGCGACTCCATTAGCTTGATCGAGTCGACATTGAATGCAGGTAAACCTGTCGCGCTGGTTTGTCATGCGCCTGGCGTGTTGCGCCATGCCAAACAGCCGGATGGTCGCCCGCTGGTGGCTGGCAAGAAAGTCACAGGTTTCACTAATACGGAAGAAGAAGCCGTCGGCTTAACCAATGTCGTCCCTTTCCTGGTCGAAGATATGCTGGCCAATCATGGCGGTATTTTTTCAAAAGGCGCTGACTGGCAACCCTATGTGGTCGAGGATGGTTTGTTGATTACCGGGCAAAATCCGGCGTCGTCTGCCTTAGCCGCACAGTCTCTTGTACAACGCCTGCAGAGTGCGCAAACATCATGAGTGCCTATGTGGTCATGATGCGTGAACAGACCACTGATCAGGCCGCCATGGATACTTATGCCAGCCTGGCCCCTCTCGCCCGGGAGGGGCATGCGGTCACGCCGCTGGTGAAATATGGCGCGCTCAATATCCTGGAAGGCCCGTCCTTTGAAGGATGCTTGATCCATCGCTTTCCCACCGTCAAAGCGGCCGAAGCCTGGTACTACAGTCCGCAATATCAGCAGGCCGTTAAGCATAGGCACCAGGGCGCGCAATATCGGGTGTTTATTGTGGAAGGGATTGACGGCTGAAGCAGACACAGGCTATAAGGATTTGTTGCGGCAGTGAAATGCGTCCACTTTAAAAAATCGAACGGTATATAAAATTAAATGAATCACTTCAAAACCTATTTAATGGCCACCATGGCAGCGATTTTCTGGGGCGCTAATTTCAACCTGGCGCGCCCGGTCATTGCTGAAATGGGGCCTTATGTCGCGGGCGCAAGTCGCTATGTGCTGGCTGCGGCTGTCATGGTCTTGATTGCGCAAATGCGAAAAGAGGCGATTCCCGCGCAGCATTGGAAAGCGTATCTGACGCTGGGCGTTGTCGGTGTGTTTGGATTCAACCTGTTTTTCTTTCTGGGCATGGAAACGTCTTCTGCCATCAATGGGGCACTGATTATGGCTCTGAATCCCTTGCTTACGGCCGTGCTGGGTTATGTGATTCTGCGCGACAGGCCAAGCAAGCAGCAACTGCTTGCATTCCCGATTGGTATTGCGGGCGTGGCAATCGTGGTGCTGGGTGCGGGTGCGCAACTGAAGATTGCAGTTGGCGATATCTACATCCTGATTGCCTCGCTAAATTGGGCGCTCTATAACGTATTGGTCAAAAAAATGATGCCTAAGCAGGTGGGCGGTATTGCGAATACTGCGGGCATCATGACCGTTGGGGCGATGGCGTTGAGCATTGCTGCCATCATGCATGGCGATCATGTTGTCGTGCCGACGATACATGCCGGGGCTGCGCTGCTGACGATGTCGCTAGGCGGCGGAGTGCTGGCTTATCTGTTCTGGAATGCCAGCATTTCACATCTTGGGCCCTCAAAAGCGGCAATCTTTATGAACCTGGTGCCGGTCACCACCATGGTCATTGCGGCGTTTGAGCATGTGCCCCCTAATCATGCGCAGTTGCTTGGTGCCATGCTGGTCATCAGTGCGGTCACTTTTAGCTCGGTGTCTGTATCCAAAACGGCTTAAGATTTGGCGACTGATTAGTCCACCTTTAATAGCGCGTCCCAACTGGTGGTGTAAGCAGGGCTTTTAAGCGCCTGCTTCATGCGCCAGGGTTGCTGGCGCTGTACTCCTTCGCTCGCCAGTTTGAGGGTGGCTCTGCCCATTTTTTGATTGATAGTGTCCAAGGCATGCATCAAGCGGCCTGTTTTCTCGTGCGAGTCCGTGGACCGGAATAAATCTTGTTGCTGCGCCTCCGCTGTCACCAACTCGCCTAGTGATACACCTGCTTTCATATAGTCATAGCCTGGCCGGTAGATCTGCCGTAAGGCCAGCAGGGCTGCCTGTACTAGTTGCAAGGTGTTGTTGGTGGCGATATGCAGCGGCAGGCGCAGGCTGTTATCGTATTGCTGTTGTGCATCGCGAAACGGGCTGGTGCGGATATAGACGTAGACACTGCCTGCATATAATCGTCGCTTGCGCAGCTTTTCGCCAGCGCGGGTTGTATATAGCGTGACGGCTTCAGCCAGGCTTTGCAAGTCACGCACAGGATGGCCAAAGCTGCGCGTGCTCAGAATCTGCTGCTGTGGGCCGCGTATTTGTTCTAACTCAAGGCAAGTCGTGCCATTCAATTCGCGCACGGTTTTCTCCATCACCACGTTAAACCGCTGGCGCATGGTCGCCGCATCGCTGACCTTGAGGTCATAGGCCGTATGAATGTCTGCATCATGCATGTGCTTGCTCAAATTGCGGCCTATGCCCCAAACATTGCCGACGTCGATGTCGCGCAAGGTATCGTCTACCAATGTGATTGGCATGGTGTTGAAGTTACAGACACCATTCAACGTGATGTGTTGTTTGGCACAATGATTCGCCAGCTTTGCCAGCGTTTTGCTGCTGGCAATGCCGACACACACTGGCAAGCCCGTCGATTGCAGCACTGTTTGCCTGAGTTGCTGTGCATAGGCGGTCAGGTCGCGCCTGGAGAACGCAGTCAAGTCGAGAAATGACTCGTCAATTGAGTATACCTCCTGTGACGGGCTAAACTGCCGCAGCACCGACATCACACGATTGCTCATGTCTGCGTACAAAGCATAATTTGACGAATAGGCAATCACCCCCTCTTGCTCGGCATACTTGCGTACCTTGAACCACGGTGCACCCATGGGGATGTCCAGCGCTTTAGCTTCTGTGCTACGGGAGATAATGCAACCATCGTTATTGCTGAGCACCACCACCGGGCGGTCACGTAGTTTGGGGTTAAACACCCGTTCGCAACTGACGTAAAAATTATTCACATCGACAAGCGCCATCGCCCTGATGGCAGGTTGATTCAAGGCTGGCATATTCATTTGCATGAGGGGTGTTTCATGAAATTCCCTAAACGCTGTTCATGATCCGCAATAGCAGGATTGTTGGGGCATGGGCCGATAATACATTCACACGAGCCAGACATGGGGTCGGTTCGGGGAATCAAAAAAGGAGATCATTATGTGGACTAAACCAGCTGCTACCGAAATGCGTTTCGGCTTCGAAGTAACCATGTACGTGATGAACAAATAAGTTCATCTGCGTTCAGGAAACCCGGTTGCCCATGATCAATAGGCGCCGGGTTTTTTATTGCCCGCAGCACTGTTTTATTACCTGAAGCGCCTGAATGAGCCTATTACTACGCCCCAGACTTCAAACTGCATGGGCGCTTGAATCAGGATAGGTGTATAGCGGCCAGATGAGTTTGCCGGCAACAATTTTGGTGTGCCATCTTGTTGTTTGGCCAGCGTTTTAATGGTGAACTCGCCATCTATCATTGCCAGCACAATATCGCCGACCACGGGTGATTTACCTTTATCTACGACCGCCTTATCGCCCGGCATCAAACCGGCCTCTATCATCGACTCCCCCTGTATGGTGACAAAAAAAGTGGTGTCGGCCTGGTCAATCAAATATGCGCTAGGATCCAGGCGCTGCTCAACATGGTCATCGGCGGGGGAGGGAAATCCGGCGGGTACCTTGGACGCATAGAGCGGCACTGCCATCGGTTGTGCTGCACTGTCAGGAAACGCGAAAACTTGCGGACTGTCCAGACTCTCCCTGTTTTGCCGTTGTTGCTGTTGTTTGGCATAGACCGCCAGCAAGTCACCAATCGCGGTTTTCTGGCTGACAGGCACGCGCATCACGGTGGTGCTTTCCTGGTATAAACCAGAGCCCGGTTTACGTCCCGCACCCGCCCGTCTGCCACCTGCCTTTTTCACATATTGATCGCTCATTTGATTATTGTAACAAAAATTATTGCAGGCCAGCGTAAAGAAAAATATGCAAATGGTGCTGAGTCAGCCGTTATACTGTTGCGCTTTCAACGGATGAGTGTCGCATGGACTGGATACAACTTTTTATTGAGCAATATGCGCTGTTTTGCCTGATCGGCGTGGTGGTTGGTGTGCTGTCTGGTTTGCTGGGAATAGGCGGCGGCATTGTGTTGGTGCCTATGTTACATGCCATGCTGGTGGCCAAGGGCTTTTCGGCTGATGCGGCTTTTCATATGGCGCTGGCGACCTCGATGGCCTGCATCGTGTTTACTTCCCTTTCCAGTATTCTGGCGCATCATAAAAACCAGAATATCGTCTGGCCGTATGTCTGGGCCATGGTGCCGATGGCGTTTATTGGCTCTTTGCTGGCAACCCTGGTGGCGATTCACCTTGATGCGTTTTACTTGACGCTATTTTTTGCTACCTTTACTTTTTTTGCGGCGATCCAGTTATTCCTGGATCGCAAACCCACCCAGCACAAAGTACCGGGCAAGGTGGAAATCAGCCTGGTGTCATTGTTGATCGGTGTGATCTCTGCGCTGGTGTCTATCGGTGGCGGCACATTGACGGTGCCTTATCTGGCCATGCGTAATGTGTCTGTGAAGCAGGCGATTGGCACATCAGCAGTGCTGGGCTTCCCGATTGCATTGGCGAGCACAGTGAGTTATCTGCAAGACGCTGTCCGACAGGCGACACATGCGCCAGATACATTTGGCCTGCTCTATTTGCCTGCCATTATGCTGATTACCCCGCTTAGCGTGTTATTTGCCCCGGCAGGCGTGGCGTTGACCAAGCGCTTGCCAGTGAAAGTGTTGAAACGCATCTTTGCTGTTTTCCTGATGGGGGTCAGTATCAATTTGTTGTGGTCGCAGCTGGCTTGATTCCATTATCGCAGGCAATAAAAAAACCGCCGTATTCCGGCGGTTTTTTGTTCAGCGTAATCTTGATACTTAAGATAGGTGCTGATTATTTGTTCATGACGTACATCGTCACTTCAAAACCAAAACGCATTTCAGTAGCAGCTGGTTTAGTCCACATAATAGTCTCCTTTGGTTGTTTGGTAGTACATCGTGCTTGATGTACTTGTATGACTGTCACTATACGCCGGTGTTTCAAAACTACCCTGAAGCGAATCCGTAAAAGCGGCTCATGATTTTACGTAGTTTGCAGGGACGGGAAATGATAAAAAGTGTGAGGAAATCGTCTGTGTAGCAAAAAAACTGACATGAATCTGTAATACAATCAAAGCAGTCCATTAATAAAAAAGAGTGTGCTTGCATGTCGATTCAAACTGTCGCAACTAATCCCTTTTCTGACCAGAAACCCGGTACTTCCGGCCTGCGTAAAAAAGTACGCGTGTTTCAGCAACCGCACTACTTGCAAAACTTTGTGCAGAGTATTTTTGATACGCTGGAGATTCCTGCCAATGCGACCTTAACGCTTGGTGGTGACGGCCGCTTCTATAACAAAGAGGCTATCCAGGTGATTATTAAAATGGCAGCTGCCAACGGTTTTGCCAAGGTGCTGGTCGGCCAGCACGGCATCCTGTCCACCCCGGCTGCGTCCAACATCATCCGTAAATACCAAACCTTTGGTGGCATCATTCTCTCGGCCAGCCACAACCCGGCCGGGCCAGAGGACGACTTCGGGATCAAATACAACACCAGCAATGGCGGCCCGGCACCGGAAAAAATCACCGATGCCATTTTTGCCAATAGCAAACACATTACACAATACAAACTGATCGATTTACCTGAAGTGGATTTATCGAGCATAGGCGTGACCACGCTGGATGGCTTTGAGGTCGAAGTGATTGACTCAGTGGCTGATTACGCGGATCTCATGCAAAGCATGTTTGACTTCGCTGCCATCAAGCGCTGGTTGGCGGCAGGCCACCGCTTGCAGTTTGATGCCATGCATGCGGTGACCGGGCCGTATGCCAAAGAAATTTTCACTCATCGCTTGGGCGCTTCGGTGGATAGCCTGATGAATTGCGAAGTGTCGGAAAACTTTGGTGGAGGTCACCCTGACCCGAACCTGACGTATGCAGAAGACCTGGTCAAAATAGCCTATGGCGGACAAGCGCCAGATTTTGCGGCAGCGTCTGACGGCGATGGCGACCGCAATATGATTCTGGGTAACCATTTTTTTGTCACGCCGTCTGATAGCCTGGCGCTGATTGCGGCGAATGCCAAGCTGATTCCTGCTTACGCCAAAGGCTTGTCCGGCGTGGCGCGCTCTATGCCGACCAGTGGTGCAGTGGATAGGGTGGCTGCCAAACTCGGTATCGCCTGCTACGAAACACCTACCGGCTGGAAATTTTTCGGTAACCTGATGGATGCTGGCCGCGTGACCCTGTGTGGTGAAGAAAGCTTTGGCACCGGTAGCGACCACGTGCGTGAAAAAGATGGTTTGTGGGCAGTGTTGTGCTGGTTGAATTTGCTGGCCGCGACGGGCGAGAGTGTTGAGTCGCTGGTGCGCAAACACTGGCAAGTGTATGGCCGCAATGTCTATTCGCGCCATGATTACGAAGGCGTCCCGACCGAACAGGCCAATGCCGTCATCACTCATATCAAGGCGCAATTTGCCAACCTGCCAGGCCAGGTGTTTGGCAGCTATACCGTGAAAACAGTGGATGATTTTAGCTATACCGATCCGGTTGACGCATCAGTCAGCACTGGCCAGGGTTTGCGTATCCTGTTTGCTTGCGGCTCACGTGTGGTCATTCGTTTGTCTGGCACCGGCACTGAAGGCGCCACTATTCGCGTTTACCTCGAAGCCTTTACTGAGGATGCTGCACAGCAGCAGCTGGATGCACAAGAGGCATTGGCGGAGCTGATTAGCGTATCACACCAGATTTCGCAATTGCCGCAACTCACCGGCAGACAGCAGCCAACGGTTATTACTTAAGGCCAAATGGCTGCGGCTGGATGGGGAAACAGCAGAATGACAATGATTAAAAAAAGTACTCTTTGCCCGGTGTTGCTCTCTGTGGGCCTACTGGCCTGCGGCGTCAATCCGGTGACCAAAGAGCGCGAGTTCCAGTTTGTCTCGCAGGACAAAGAGATTCAGCTGGGTCAGCAAAACTATAGTCCTGCCCGCCAGTCGCAAGGCGGCGATTACACGCTGGATGCTGAATTGACGCGCTATGTGCAGCAAGTGGGACAAAAGCTGGCGGCCGTATCAGACCGTCCCGATTTGCCCTATGAGTTTGTAGTGCTCAATGACTCGGTGCCTAATGCCTGGGCGATGCCGGGCGGCAAAATCGCGTTTAACCGTGGCTTGCTTTATGAACTGCATAGCGAAGCAGAGCTGGCTGCCGTGCTGGGCCATGAGATTGTACATGCAGCAGCGCGACATGGTGCCAAAGGCATGGAGCGTGGCATGTTTATGCAAGGGGCCATGCTGGCAGTCGGCCTGGCCACGAGAGACTCTAATTACGCCAACCTGGTTGTTGGTGGCGCGCAACTGGGTGGTCAGCTGATTACCAGCAAATATGGCCGCGATGCTGAATCAGAGTCTGACCACTATGGCATGAAGTACATGAAACTGGCAGGCTATGATCCGGCCGCAGCCGTGACCTTGCAAGAGACGTTTGTGCGCCTGAGTGAAGGCAAACGGCAGGACTTTATCAGTGGCCTGTTTGCCAGCCATCCGCCTTCACAAGAGCGGGTGGATGACAACAAAAAAACGTTGGCAGAACTGGGCGCAGGCGGTGACATGGGTAAAGACGTCTATGCGCAAAAAGTCGCCAAGTTGATGGCCACGCGTGAGGCCTACAAAGCCTATGATGAAGGCAAAGAGGCATTGCAAAAAGGCGATGCCGAGAAAGCCAAAACCCTGGCCAAAAAAGCCATTAGTATTGAGCCGCACGAAGCACGCTTTCAGGAGCTGTTGGGCGATATTGCCCTGACCAAGAAAAACACCACGGAAGCGCTGGCGTTTTACGACAAGGCGATTCAAATGCAGCCGGATTATTTCAAGCCCTATGTGCAAAGCGGTATCGCCTTGTTTAATGATGGCAAAAAAGCGCAAGCCGAACCTTTTTTGAAAAAAGCCAATGCCTTGCTGCCGACCGCACCTGGCTATGCCTTGCTCGGCCAGATTGCCGAAGGGCGCGGTGAAACTGCACTTGCCTTGCAACACTACCAGTTAGCCGCCAGTTCAGACTCCGAAATCGGCAAAGAAGCCGCTGGCCGCGCCATGCGCATAGACTTGCCGCGCAACCCGGCGCGCTACCTGCCTTCTGGCCCGCTGGCAGATAACACCGGCATGGTTTACGCTGCGGTACAAAACAATAGCAGCGTGCCAGTCGGGCGTGTGCAAGTACGCATGCTGCAATACGACAACCGTGGGCGTTTGGTGGACCAGACGCGCTCTATGCTGATTACCGGCGGCATTGCGCCAGGCAAGCGCGGTTCGGTAGCAACTGGTATCCGGATTCAAGACCAGGCTGCGTTGCAGTTTTTCCGCGTCGTGGTTGAGGGCGCAGAGCTGGCGAATTAATTTTAAACAATAATAATCACGTTATGGCCACCCAAGATACCTGCTGCTCAGTTTCCCCTTACTTTGAAATCCATGCTGGCAAAACTGCCGCTTTTCGCGCCATCTGTGAAAAGTATGTCGAGTGGTCATCGCGTGAGCCTGGCTGTTTGTATTATGGCTTTAGTTTTGACGGTGACCTCGCACATTGCCGGGAAGGCTTTGAGAACGCGGAGGCACTGCTGGCTCACCTCGACAATCTGCGCCCGATTCTGCATGAAATGGGCGAAGTTTCTACACTGGTGCGTATTGAAGTGCATGGCCCGGACGCTGAATTAGCCAAGCTGCGCGTACAGCTGGCTGGGCTGAGTCCGCAGTATTTTGTGCTGGAATATGGGTATAGAAAATAATAGTTATTACTTTATTCGTGTGTTGTTTAGCAGGGTCGAGGAGTAAGCATTGCTAACTGGATTTATCTCATTTTTTGGCGTCATTATTGGTGCGTCTCTTCAGTACTTTTTCACTCGGCATATTGAAAATCAACGCCATCTGAGAGACTTACGTTCCCAAGCATATATGGATTATTTAAAGTGCATATGTGAGCAAGCACAGTTTCGCCCACTGTCTGGAACAAAAGAGCAACAGGAGTTATTTTCAAGAACTGCTGACTCAAAGGCGAGAATTTGTCTTTATGGTTCAAAAGAGGCTATATCTGCATTTTCTCACTTCGAAGTGTTGGGAGCTGCGATGGGTTCAACAGAGCAGCGCATAGCATTTATTCAAATGGTATCTGTGATGAGAACGGATTCAGGTAGTGAACTTTGTCTAAACAATTCAGATATACAGAATGTACTTCTTGGCGTTAAAGATTAAGCTAATTGCCATTTAGACTAAGCCTAATGAGAGATTTATGCTGTTGTTTTGTTTGGCGTACGTTTTAACGTACAATATCTTTTGTTCATAGGAGATCTTTATGCAAACACTTTCAGCGAGTGACGCACGTGCAAATCTGTACCGATTATTGGATCAAACCGCAGAGTCACATGAGCCGATTATTATTTCCGGCAAGCGAAATAATGCAGTATTAGTGTCTGCTGAGGATTGGTCAGCGATTCAAGAAACGCTATATTTGTTATCTGTGCCCGGTATGCGTGAGTCTATTAAAGAGGGCATGGCAGAGCCATTGGAAGACTCTGTCAAGGAACTTAACTGGTGAGTTGGCAATTAGTTTTTACCAAGCATGCACAAAAAGATGCGGTCAAAATTGCGCAGTCTGGGTTGAAGGATAAGACTCAGGCTTTGTTAAACATCATTGGCGAGAGTCCTTTTCAAAATCCGCCGCCTTATGAAAAGTTGGTGGGGGATTTAAGTGGTGCTTACTCCCGCCGTATTAATATTCAGCATCGGTTAGTGTATGAAGTATTAGAGCCGCATCATACTATCAGGGTGTTGCGGATGTGGACACATTATGAGTGATCGCTGATTAAATCACTTCGCACTTTCTCCATCCCGTATCGTCATCACTCCCCGATACAACCTGATATCCATCCTCCCCAGAAAACTCATGCCGAGCAGGGCGTCGCCTTCCAGTCCAGGTGAAATCGTCGCCGCCACATCATGCGCGATCACGCCGCCTAATTGCACGGTTTTCAAACGCACCAGGTAAGACACGGCATTGCCGTTGGCGGTGTGTGTATTGATCGCATCCCGACTGGCTAGCCCCAAACGGTCTGCGACATGTTGTGAGATGGCGACGCCGGTGGCGCCGGTATCCACCAGCACGCGCACACGTTCGCCGTTAATCAGGGCTTCGGCACTGTAGTGACCGTCAGGGCCGCGTTTAAGGCTGACGACTTCTGGCTGGCCGATCTGCTCCAGGGTGTTGGGGTGTTGTACGCGATCGACTAACACCCACACCAGTGCGGCGAGTGCCAGCCAAGTGAGGGTGTAGAGCAGGCCGCGCCCGCGTGAATAACGTTTTTGAGTGGCATTGTGCATGCTCATTCAATGGTGGCTTAAAACGGGATTTTCAAGTCTGGCCTGGTATTGCTTAACACCTGTTTGAACGCCTGTTGAATGCGGAGAAGCGCGGTTTCATCCTCAGCTTCAAAGCGTAGCGTGAGGACGGGCGTCGTGTTGGAGGCGCGAATCAGGCCAAAACCGTCGGCATATTCCACCCGCAGACCATCAATCGTGATCACCTCAAGTGCATCTGGAAATGGTGCGGACTGTTGCAGGCTGGCAATAAAGGCATGCGGCTCACCTTCTTGCATGGCGATTTGCAGTTCGGGTGTGTTGACGCTATCGGGCAGGGCTTCGAGTACTGCGCTGGCATCAGGGCTGCGGCTGACGATTTCGAGCAACCTGGCGGCGCTGTAGAGGCCGTCATCAAAGCCAAACCAGCGTGGCTTGCCTGCTTTGGCATCGTTAAAAAACAGGTGGCCTGAGAGCTCGCCGCCCATGGCGGCACCGGTTTCCTTGATTTTGGCTTTCATCAGTGAGTGGCCGGTTTTCCAGATCACCGGTTTGCCGCCATGCTCGCGTATAAAAGGGGATAAGTGGCGCGTAGATTTGACGTCAAATACGACTTTGCTGCCTGGCTGCTCTATCAGCACATCTTCAACAAATAGCATGAGCTGGCGGTCGCTGCGGATAATCTGGCCGGATTTGGTGACTACGCCCAGGCGGTCGCCATCGCCATCAAAGGCAATACCGATTTCAGCCTCACCAGTCTGTAATGTGCGTATCACATCTTGCAGGTTTTTCGCTTCAACCGGGTCCGGATGATGGTTGGGGAAATGTCCATCCACGTCGCAAAACAAGGGTTCAACCTCGCAGCCAAGGGCTTTAAACAAGGCCGGTGCATAAGCGCCGGCGACGCCATTGCCGCAGTCGATGACCACCCGCATCGGGCGTGCCAGCTGAATATCAGACACAATCGCCGCCTGGTAAGCCGGATAAATATCATAAAACGATTGTTTGCCGGGCTCTGGTGGCTGGGCAAACTGCTGCTGGAGAATGCGTTGCTTGAGTGCCTGGATGGCTTCGCTACTGAGCGTTTCACCTGCAATCACCATTTTAAGGCCATTGTATGGCGGCGGGTTGTGGCTGCCGGTGATCATGACACCGCTGCTGGTCTGGGCCAGGTAGTGCGCCGCAAAATACAGCATGGGGGTGGTGACCATGCCCAGGGCAATCACGTTGGTGCCTGTGTCTGCAATCCCCGCTGTCAATGCTGCAGCCAGGGTTGGGCTGGACAACCGTCCATCGTAGCCCACGCAGAGGCTGTGCTCGCCGCGCTCTTGTGCCACTGTGCCCAGTGCCAGTCCGATCTGGCGCACGATGTCTTCCGTCAGCGACTCACCGACAATGCCGCGAATATCATAGGCTTTGAAAATGGACTCTGGCAGGAAGGTGGTCATTTACTCAGCTTCTTCTATCCAGGCCAGTTGAATGGCTTCGAGGATTTTTTCGCCACAATGGGCAGGCTCATCATCAAAGCCGTCCAATGCCAGTACCCATTGCATCAGATCCGTGAAACGGATGGTTTTAGGGTCTATGTCAGGATGTTTGTCGTACAGTTCTTCAGCGATCCGCTGGCTGTCTGTCCATTTCATTGCAATCGGCTCCAGTGTTTAAGTTGAGGATATCTTTACCCTCATTATAACTGACAGCTTGCATCCGGTTTGACAGAATCGGCCTACACGCGTGTCAGCCATGCAGGACTAGCCAGTCCGGCCTATCATTGTCATCATAACAAGCTATGAATGATACCGAGATAACAACAAAAAAATCTGCACCTATCACCAGATGGCTAATCGGAAGCTTGCTTGCGCTGGTGTTGGCCGTGATCGTGTGTGAAATCGCCGGTTGGCCGTTTTTGCGTCAACCGTTACAACAATTGCTGCAAGATAAGTTGCACCGATCTGTCGAGATTGAGCGCCCGTTTCGCTTGCAATTGCTGGGCGGCATCCGCCTGCAAGTGGGCGGCTTAAAGCTCGCGGCACCAGAAGGCTTTGATGCACCTTACTTTGTCGATGCACACGGGCTGGACCTGGCGTTGCGTTATCGTGATTTATGGTCGCTCAAGGAAACCGATCCTTACCGTATTGAAGCGATTCGTGCGGATCAACTGAATGCCTATCTGCTTCGCCGTGCAGACAGGCATGCGAGTTGGGAGTTTGAGCTGGATGATAGTGGCTCGCCACGGCCTTTTCCACTGATTGAGCAACTGGCGGTGAATCAGGGCCAGGCAAAAGTCGCCGATGCCGTGACCAATGCACAACTGGCCGTGACATTTTTTACCGAGGAGGGCGAGCATCTGGCCACGCCGGAATCCAGGGTCAAAGTGAATGGTCAATTTCGCAAGCTGCCGATACAGGGGGAGCTGGTGACACAAGGTTTCTTGCCAGTGGCGACCCAGGGGAGCAAGTCTCCGCCTATTAATTCTCAAGGCTGGTTGAAATATGGCGCGGTTAATGCGCAATTTCATGGCGTGGTGTATGACTTGTTCGGTACGCAACGCGTGAAAGGCAACGTTGAAGTCAAAGGCGCATCGTTGGCTGACGTAGGCGATTTTCTTGACCTGACTTTTCCACGGACCGCTTCGTTTAAAGTCAGCGCCGATATTGAAAAAGGCATAGACCAATGGCAGGTGAATATTCCCTCGGCACATATTGGGCATAGCCGTTTATCCGGGCAGTTTGTCTATGACTTTGCGCCTGAAACGCCCATGCTGCGTGGCAAGTTGCAAGGTTCGCTACTCATGCTGGCCGATTTGGCCCCCGCATTCGGGGCGACACAAGATAATCGGGCCGCCAAAACGCATCCCGGCAAGCTGTTCCCGGACGAGTCGCTGGATTTCACGACTTACGGGCGGATGAATGCAGATATTGATGTGCATCTGGATGCGGTTGATTTAGGTCATGCATTTAAGCAACGAATTTCACCTTTGAAATTGCGTTTGACCTTGATTAAACACAAATTAAGTCTGGCTGAACTGGAGGCTAGCACGGCGCAAGGCACACTGACAGGTGCACTGAGTATTGATGCACATGATTCCAGCAATGCCGATTTATCGCCACCACCTGCGCCTGAGTGGGATATACAGTTGGCTGTGCGTGATATCCGTCTGGAGCAATGGTTGAAAGTGACGCCTGCCGATAACAAGGCGCCAGGTAAGCAAACGCCGTCAGCCAAACAGTCGTCGAGTCCGGCACCAGCCTATATCTCGGGTAAGTTAAACGGTAAAGCCAAGTTGCAAGGCCGTGGCCGCTCTACGGCCGCGTTACTTAAATCGCTGGATGGTCAGCTGGCGCTAATGGTGCGCCAGGGTGAAATCTCACACCTGGTGGTGGAAGCTGCAGGCCTGGATATTGCACAAGCCGTGGGTGTGCTGATTAAAGGCGATCAACCCTTACCCATGCAATGTGCGGCCATGGGGTGGCATGCCAAGCAGGGCGTGCTAACGCCAGAAGCCGCCATCATAGACACACCGGTGACCACCGTGAACATTCTTGGCGATATTAATCTGGGCCAGGAACAACTCAACCTCAAGTTGCAAGCCAGCCCGAAAAACTTCTCACCGTTGACGGTGCGTTCACCCATCCTTGTCACCGGGCCGTTTGTCGACCCGAAAGTGTCACTGAGTCCCGGGCCGATTGCTGCACGCGTTGCGGGAGGTGTGCTATTGGCGCTGATCAATCCATTTGCGGCGATTCTGCCTTTTCTTGACCCGGGCAGTACGCCGGAAGTGACGGATGAAGGTTGCGAGCAGACGCTGCAACAACTTAAAGCACGCAAGCATTAATGGGCGGTTGCGGGCGACCACAAAAAAAGAACCCAACCGAAGTTGGGTTTAGGGAGCGATTTTGGAGATATACGCTTACGGTTACTACTAAGCATAAGCTGTGCCAGATTTGATAATTACATTTAAATCAATAAGATAGTCTCATTTTAAGATTTTATTGCCTGCTGCACGATCAGCAACTGTTTGATTGTGTGCACTGATTTGGTGCGGTGCGTGCAATGCTGGCGCATCCATCCCTGACATAAATACCAATTGCCTTCTTGCATCGGCCCTATGCACATCTAACACACGTATCAGCCCAGAAAAACAGGCCGACTTGGCGAGCCTGACGCTAAAGGTGCATGCCATGGTCGCCTCATGGTAAAATTACGCTTTATTGTTATTGATACGGAAACTTGATCGTCATGTTTAGCTTTTCAAGAAACTTAAGCGTTGCAGACCCGGCATTAGCCACAATGATTTCTTCCGAAGTCGAACGTCAACATCAGCATATTGAACTGATTGCCTCAGAGAACTACACCAGCCCGGCAGTGATGGAAGCGCAGGGCTCACAACTGACTAACAAGTATGCGGAAGGTTATCCGGGCAAGCGTTTTTACGGTGGCTGTGAGTTTGTTGATCAAGTAGAACAATTGGCGATTGACCGCCTGAAAGCACTGTACGGCGCTGAGTATGCTAACGTGCAACCGCACTCCGGTTCACAGGCCAACCAGGCGGTGTATTTCTCCATCCTGAAACCAGGCGATACCGTGATGGGTATGAACCTGGGGCACGGTGGTCACCTGACCCACGGTTCCCCGGCCAACTTGTCCGGTAAATTGTTCAACATCGTGCCTTATGGCTTGAACGACAAGGAAGAAATTGACTACGACGAGATGGAGCGCATTGCCATTGAGTGCAAACCAAAACTGCTGATTGGCGGTGCCTCTGCTTACGCCCTGCGTTTTGACTGGGCACGCATGGCCGAAATCGCTAAAAAAGTCGGTGCTTATTTCATGGTCGATATGGCGCATTACTCTGGCCTGATCGCGGCCGGTGTGTACCCGAACCCGGTGCCGCATGCTGACTTCGTCACTTCTACTACGCACAAAACATTGCGTGGCCCACGTGGCGGTATCATCATGGCCAAAGCCGAGTTTGAAAAATCAATTAACTCCAACGTATTCCCAAGCTTGCAAGGTGGTCCGTTGATGCATGTCATCGCTGGTAAAGCGACTGCTTTCCTGGAAGCCGCACAACCTGAGTTCAAGGTATATCAGGAGCAAGTATTGAAAAACGCCAGCGCCATGGCTAAAACCCTGGCGGCACGTGGCTTGCGCATTATTTCTGGCCGGACTGAGTCACACGTGTTCCTGGTTGACCTGCGTCCTAAAGGCTTGACCGGTAAAGCCGCTGACGCCTTCCTGGGCCAGGCACACATTACCGTGAACAAAAATGCGATTCCTAACGATCCTGAGAGCCCATTCGTGACCTCCGGTATCCGTATCGGTTCGCCAGCGATTACCACCCGTGGCTTTAAAGAGGCTGAAGCCGAGCAAGTGGCCAACCTGATCGCTGACGTACTGGATAATCCGGAAAATGCAGAAGTGATTGCAGCAGTCAAAGCCAAAGTACATGCTTTGGCCGACAAATTCCCGGTCTACGGCAAATAATCTTTACGGCCATTTTTAGCCATGAAATGTCCTTTTTGCGGTGCTGACGATACGCAGGTGGTGGATTCCCGACTCAATGAGGAGGGGAACTCTATCCGCAGGCGTCGTCGCTGCCAGGCTTGCGATAAGCGTTTTACAACCTATGAAACGGCTGAGTTGCATCTGCCACAGGTGGTGAAGCAAAATGGCAACCGCGAAGAGTTCAAGCGTGAAAAACTGCGCGTGTCTTTCACACGTGCGTTACACAAGCGTCCGGTGCCGACTGAGTATGTCGATAAGGCGCTGGACCGCATTATTCAAAAAGTGCTTGGTTTGGGCGTGCGTGAAGTGCCTGCGCGCCTGCTGGGCGAAACCGTGATGCAAGAGTTGAAACAAATGGATCAGGTGGCGTATATCCGTTTTGCTTCTGTGTATAGAAGCTTTTCGGATGTGGATGATTTCCATAACGCCATCCGTGACCTGGATAATTAACAGAAGCGGCTAAGCGGATGAATGACACTTCATCCGGCGCGCTCGTTTCTCATATGTTGTTTGCATTTGAAGGCGGGGGCGTATGAAACTGATCAAGTTGTCTGCAATGGCGTTAGCGGTATTTACGGTCATTCTCACCATTGTGTTTTTTACCTGGTGGGCATTTAAAGACCAGGCGGTGTTTGGCAGCGACAAGTTTGACCAGACGCGCTGGATGGAACTGGCCAACACGGTACAAAAAGAGTGTAGACGTGGTGACATGGCCTACGACCTGAAAAATCATATCCTCATTCGTGGCGCCAAAAAAGAAGCGGTGATGGCCTTGCTGGGTCGCCCCAGTTTAGAAGATGCCAATGCGCTGGAGTACGACCTCGGTAAGTGCATGCATGTCTACCATGCCTTGCGCATTTATTTTGACCAGGATGGGCGCTTAACCCATAGCCAGATTTCTTCCCACTAAACGCTGTTAAGCGTAAGCAGGCGACAGGACTGTAGTTTGTGTTGTCGCTTTATAACGCTTACGAAATGTCTGCATAAAGTCAGCCAATTGTTCAGCGGCGGCCATCTCCAGGCCGTTATAAATTGATGCACGGATGCCGCCTATGCTACGGTGACCATTCAAACCTGAAAAGCCTGCCTGTTGTGCGGCCTGCAAAAAGGCTTGCTCAATCTCTGCGTTGGGTAAGTTAAACACCACATTCATCTTCGAGCGGTCAGCGACGGCGGCACGACCGCGGTAAAAGTCGGCGTGGTCATCCAGTACCTGATACAAACAGTCCGCTTTTTGATGGTTGCGTTTGGCGATGTTGTGCAAACCACCGATTTCGTCCCGTAACCAGCGCGTGACCAGCAAGACGCTATAAATCGCAAACACTGGCGGTGTGTTGTAGATTGAATGCGCATCGGCTTGTGCGTGATAGTTGATAAAGCCAGGCAGGTCATCTGGCAGGCTATTCATAAAGTCATCCCGCAAAATCACCATGGTGACCCCGGCCGGGCCGATGTTTTTCTGTGCATGGGCGTAGATCATTGCGTAGCGGTTAAAGTCCCCAGGTGTCGATAACAGGTCTGAGGACATATCACAGATGCGCGGCACATCGTCACGGCCAGGCACACGATGAAATTGCAGGCCTTCTACCGTTTCATTGGAAATGTAGTGAAAATACGCAGCGTCTTTAGATAACTGTAATTCGGCATCGCTGGGCAGGCGGCCAAACTGGTCCGCTTTACCACTCCAGGCCAGTTGTAGCCGGCCGGATTTCTCCGCCTCATGAATGGCCTTGCCGCTCCAGTAACCGCTGTGAATATAATCGGCAGATTGCCCATTGCGCAGCAGATTCATTGGCAACATGGAAAACTGTTGCGTGGCACCGCCTTGCATCATCAGCACGCGCGTGGATGCTGGCAAGCCCATGAGTTGGCGCATATTGTCCTCCAGCTCATGCACGACTTGCGCAAACCATTCGGAGCGGTGGCTGATGCCCAGAATCGACAGGCCGACTTCTGGTACACAGAGCATGGCAGTATGCAGTTGTTGCAATACGCTCTCAGGCAAGGCACCCGGGCCGCCAGAAAAATTTAGTTGATTGGCACTCAGTTTCATCATGCGCTCTCCAGTAAAGGTTGCGGCTGTAATGCATATAAATATTGCTCAAAGGCCTGTTGTAGCTTGGCGATTTGCCCGGCTTTAAACGGGAACAGGCTGGCAGAGTCCATGGCATGGACTGCCATGATGTGGTCGATCTCAAACACCAGCAATTTGCCGTCTTTGGTTTCTGCGCAATCGATACACAAATAGTCGAGTTGCAAGCGCTGGTAAATCGCGGCCAGTGCTGACTGGTGGCGTGCAGCAAAGCTGGCAAAGTTCTGCATAAACGCGCCTTCTTCGGCGCGTTTGTCGGCAGAGTCATACATGCCTGCATTCACGTAATGCACCATCCAGTCGCTGGAGATTGCCATATGACAGATAAACGGCTGGCCACGCAGCATGGCAATGCGGTATTTGCGGAACTGGCCATCCTGGCTGCTGTAATCAACAAAGCGAGATACAAAAAACGCTGTGCTTTGCACCTGTTTTAAATAGTCTGCCAGTTCAGTTGCCTGTGTGATTCTCGCCAGGTCGTTACCGGCTTGTGAGCCGACCGGACGGATAATCAAGGGCAAGCTGGGTAGCGCATTGTGGTCGGTTGCCTCTGCGGGACGTTGCATGCTTAAACGCGTGACAACCTGACTACGGGTCAGCCGGTGTGTGCGTGGCATATCCAGGCCGGAGATGCCTTGTAGCAGCTCACTTAACTGGTCACGGTTGACGTTGGGCAGCAGGTGTGGCGGATTAATCACTGGCCGCGCGTGGTCAAGCAGGCTGGCTTGTACTGCCAGTAGTAAGGCGCGGTTGGCCTGGCTATCTGAGAGTGCGACCATCACTGCGTCGTGTTCCGGCATGGGGGATGGCAATGGCTGCTCGACGGATGCGTAGTAATACAGGAGTTCTACCGGGCTGTTTTCGAGCAGGCAATCAATCGGTGTGTTTTCAGATAAATCGCCTGGTGTCATGATCATGAGCAGGCGGAAGCGTGGCGGCTGACAGTTTGCTGGGCGGCGATAGAGCCGTTGCAAGGACAAAGCCTGTTCCTGGATCGCCAGGCCCATGTCACGCATTTTCAGGCATAAAAAGCCGGTGGCCAGGTTCATCCACAAAATGGCATTCTCCTGGTCCTGATTGGCTTGTACCAGTAGTGATTGCGCATGCGACCGCAAGTCGGCGCCATTGAGGCTCATGCGCAGAAAGGGTGCCAGCCCCTGAAAAGTATGGCTTGCATTATTGTGCGCCAATGCTTCAAGCAGGTTGCGCATATAACGCTTTTTTTCGCTGGCACGGGCCGACGCCCAGAAGTCATCACTGCGATAGACCGGATTGCCGTCTATCGTCACCTGCATGTGGTAAGGCTGTCCTAGTAATTCTGTATGCACATAGGTGGCAAAGCACTCGGCAAAGTCCTCTTGCACGTCCATGCTGGCGTATAAGGTGGGAAACGATGTTCTCGCCAGGTCCCGGTACAAGTCTAATGCCTGGCTGGCATGCAGGGCCGGCTGGCGATAGAAGCTAATTTTCTCGCGATGAGGGAAGTTCTGTTCTGGCCGGATCGCCTTGCTGCCACTGGTTTGCCAGCTCAGTTTGCTAAAGTGACCTGCCAGCTTGGGTAAGGTGAATGACCAGTCCTGGGGACAGAGGTCAGTCATGGTTGCCAGGATGTGGCCGAATTCATGCAATAGCAGAAAACGCAGTGCCTGTATGCGATGGTCGTTTTCCGGCGTTGCGATCTCTACGCTGATTTGCACCTGCGGGTCTGTAATGAACGCTGAATTTTCTTTCCAGCTGGCCCAGGCGTTTGCCGATGGTTGGCTAAATGCCTGGCTGTCGAGCACAATCACAAAGCCGATATTGTTACTGCCATCCCCCAGTGCGACCATATCGGTAAAGCCAGAAGCATCCAGGCCTTTTGCAAAGAAAATACCCAGTATGGATTTTTCGAGTGTATCCAGCAGACTCTCCGGGAGTGGTGCCAGCGCCTGCGCGAGGGTATCCTGCCAGTCTATGCTTGCGTCCAGGCTCACCTTCTCTGGTAGTCCGTGCGTGAGGCCATACTCTGACAGAAAGTCCTGCAAGTCTGCGGTGGGTGGTGTCAGGCGCGTATGCAGCGGTTGCGCATACATGGCCAGCCATGGATTGGGATCGGCAATATAAATCATGCCTCAGTGTAGCGCCATCACGCGCGCGGATTAGTGGCAAAAAAACCGGCAAATACCACGGTATTCAACGGTTAACCTGTTATTTACTAGTCGTTTGTGCGCGATGGTGCGCAATTTGATGACAAAAAACCGCAGAGCCGTGTTTTTTTGTATCATGGCAGTCTATGCAAGTGAGCTCACAAGATATTGAATGGATGACGCGTGCGTTGCGACTGGCGGCGCGCGGGCTATATACAACGACCCCTAATCCGCGTGTAGGCTGCGTGATTGTCAATCATGGCCAGGTGGTCGGCGAGGGCGCACATCTTAAAGCGGGTGAACCGCATGCCGAAGTACATGCCTTGCGCGCGGCTGGCGAGCAGGCACGTGGGGCGACAGCCTATGTGACGCTGGAGCCGTGTAGTCATTTTGGCCGTACTCCGCCCTGTGCCGATGCCTTGGTCAATGCTGGCGTCAGTCGGGTGGTGGTGGCGATGCAGGATCCGAATCCGCTGGTGGCAGGCAATGGCATTGCCCGCTTGCAGGCGCAAGGGATTGCGGTGACTGTTGGTGTGTGTGAAGCGCAAGCGCTGGCACTCAATCCCGGCTTTATATTGCGTATGACCCAGCAACGGCCTTATGTTCGTCTCAAGGTGGCGGCCAGCCTGGATGGCCGGACCGCACTGGCCAATGGCGACAGCCAATGGATTACTTCGGCTGCTGCCCGCCGCGACGTGCATCACTGGCGGGCGCAAAGTTGTGCCATTGTCACCGGCATTGCCAGCATATTGAAGGATGATTCTTCCCTGACTGTACGTGAAGTCAAAACCCCAAGGCAACCTTTGCGCGTGATTGTCGATAGCCAGTTACGGATTCCGATTGATGCCAAGGTGTTGCAGGATGGCAATGCGCTGGTGGCTTACGCGCAAGGCGATGCGGCCAAGCTGGAGGTATTACAGGTGATGGGCGTACGCACTTTGCATGTACCCAATACAGCAGTGCCTGGCACGCAAGCACAGGTTGATCTGGCCGTGTTGATGCAGGCTTTAACCGCATTGCCATGCAATGAGGTACTGATCGAGGCCGGGGCGACCTTGAATGGCGCGTTTCTGCAAAATGGTTTTGTTGACGAATTATTGCTGTATTACGCGCCTAAGTTGATGGGTCATACCGCCCGCGGCATGTTTGCCCTGCCAGAACTCACGCAGATGTCCGCGGTGCGTGATTTGAATATGCTTGATGTGCGCCAATTTGGTCAGGATCTGCGTATCCAGGCCAAACTGCAACCTTAATCTTTTATGTTAATAGACACCCATTGCCATCTTGATGCCAGCGAGTTCGATGCAGATCGCGACCAAGTGTGGCAAGAGGCGCAAGCACAAGGCGTGCGTGCCGTGGTGATTCCCGCCGTCACGCAGGCAACGTTTCAACCGATCATGCAGTGGTGCGCACAACACCCGCAGGCTGGTTTTGCGCTGGGTTGGCATCCTATGTATGTGGCGCAAGCGCCGGATGACGCCTTGCAGCAATTGCAGGAGATCGTGGCGGAGGTACTGGCCGGGCCGCAGGCGCATCAATTATTGGCGATTGGTGAGATCGGCCTCGATTTTTACCTGACGCGAGACAATGAGGCCAAACAGATTGCTTTGTTTGAAGGGCAGCTACAGATTGCTAAACAATTTGAGTTACCCGTTATCCTGCATGTGCGTAGCGCGATAGACAGCATACTCAAATACCTGCGCAAGCATCGCGTACGTGGCGGCATTGCCCATGCGTTTAACGGCAGCATGCAGCAAGCAGCGGTTTTTGGACAGTTAGGATTCAAGTTAGGCTTTGGTGGCGNNGTTGGGATTCAAACTAGGCTTCGGTGGGGCCATGACCTGGCCACGCGCATTAAAAATCCGGCAACTGGCCGCTGAATTGCCGCTGGAACTGCTGGTTTTGGAGACGGATGCGCCTGATATTCCTCCGGTTTGGATCGGTCACCAGGGACGAAACAGCCCTGTTCAATTAAAAAGAATAGCGGAGGAATTGTGCCTAATTCGTGGCTTGGAAACTTCGCAACTCATTGAAATGATAGGCAAAAATTCTACGCAAGTTTTACCGAAATTAGCCCATTTATGCACATGACTTAAAGTGACACATTAAGAATGTGTCGAAAGTGTTTCAATTATAGTGGTGCATTGTAAGTCGTTGATTTTATTGAATAAAAAAATAGATTAAAAAATGAACTTTTGGAAAAAGTCCTTTTAAATTGGTAAGTTACGGAATTAAGACACAGCAATCCACAAAGT
>NZ_DKJH01000051.1:0-33070 GCF_002454655.1 Methylophilus sp. UBA6697 | reverse complement strand
ATTATAAATATATTATTTTTTATTCTTTTTAAAAATATGAGATTGTCGGTATAGTTCAGGCCAGTTTCATAATAATAAGGGAGTTATGTATGCCGTTTGTGTTGCGCAGTGCCTTACTGGCCGTGTTGTTTAGCAGTGTGTCACTGCAAGCCTCCGAGTTGTTGAATGCGTCTTATGATGTGACCAGGGAATTTTATAAGGATTTCAATCCGGCTTTTGTGCAGTACTGGAAAGAGAAAACTGGCGAAACGGTGACCATCAACCAGTCACACGGCGGCTCAACCAAACAGGCGCGCTCCGTGGTCGACGGCTTGCCGGCAGATGTGATTACCATGAACCGCAGTGCCGACATTGATATCCTGGCACAAAAAGGCAAACTGATCCCGGCCAACTGGCAAACACGTTTACCCAATAACAGCGTGCCTAGTGCTTCACCAACGGTATTTCTGGTGCGTAAAGGCAACCCTAAACAAGTCAAAGACTGGGATGACCTGGTGCGCCCAGGCGTGACTTCCGTGATTCCTAACCCTAAGACGTCCGGTAACGGTAAATATAGTTATCTGGCGGCCTGGGGCTATATCACGCAAAAAGGCGGCGATGCAGTGAAAGCGCGCCAGTTTGTGACAGAGTTGTTCAAGCATGTGCCCGTACTGGATACCGGCGGCCGCGGTGCAACCACCACTTTTGCCCAGCGTGAAATCGGCGATGTGCTGGTGACGTTTGAAAATGAAGTCTACCTGTTGCAAAAAGAACTGGGTGAGGACAAATATGAAGTGGTGTATCCGTCTGTGACCGTATTGGCCGAGAATCCGGTGTCATTGGTGGATAAAGTGGTCGATAAAAAAGGCACACGCAAAGTGGCACAGGCTTATCTCGAGTTCCATTTCTCACCACAAGGGCAAGCGCTGGCCGCCAAGCATTATTTGCGTCCGCAAGTAAGCGAAGTGGCGCAACCGGCATTCAAGAAGTTACATACGTTCACCGTCAAGCAGGTGTTTGGTAGTTGGAACGAGGCTGAAAATACGCATTTTAGCGATGGCGGTATTTTCGACCAGATTTACCAGAAGTAAGCAGATTTTTCAGAAGTACAAAGTAGTCTCGCAGGAAGGAGTCACGATGACGCAACGTCAATCAAATCAGGAACCAGAACATGTCGTACAGTTACGCGCCGAGTTAAAGCAGGCGCTGTCGCTGGATCTGGAAGAGTTGGGGCTGTTAGAAGCCAGTTCGGGTGAGTATGAGAGTACCTTTATCGGCGTGCATCTCAAAACGGCTTTTCAGCCTATTTATGATGCCAAACAAGGCGATATCTACGGCTACGAAGCCTTGATCCGCCCATCTTTGTTTGGCACGCTGGGCAGTACGCCTGAGTTTGCATTCACCTACGCCGAGCAATCGGGCAAGCTGGTGCAGTTTGACCGCGTCTGCCGCTCGCAGCACGTGTTGAACTATCGTGCGATTCATCAGGAAAACGGCTTGCTGTTTTTGAACGTGCACCCCAAGTTGCTGCTTGAAGTCAGCGCACACGGCAAGGTGTTTGAGCAGATCCTGCATAAATACTCAGTGCCTACGCATCGTGTCGTGCTTGAGATTAACGAGTCACTGATTGAGCAGGACAAACACCTGATTTCTGCCATTGAGAACTACCGTGCGCTGGGCTATCAGATTGCGTTTGACCATGTGGGCGGCCATCAGAGTAAGTTGTACCGCTTATGGAATGCCCATCATGACTACATCAAGTTTGATGTATCGGTCATTCATCAGGCAGCACAACAACCAGCGTTGGCCAAAGCCCTCAAAGGCCTGGTGGCGACCGTGCAGGATTTGGGCAGCATCCCGGTGATTCTTGGTATAGAAACACAGCAGCAACTGGATATTGCAATTGCTTCTGGCGCGACCGTGCTGCAAGGTAATTTATTGGCGGCGCCGGTAGTGGCCAAAGTCATTAATGACCAGTACCAGCACCGTTCACCTAAAGTAGCGTAATCATCCCTTCTTCAATATAACAGGCGCTTATAAATTAATGATTATCTATTCTTTTGAGATTTAAAAGAATCCAGCTACATTAGCGCCTGTTTACACTTGTCACCACACAACATGGCATCACAAAAAAAGAAACATCTACTTCCCGGCTTCGGGCTGTCATTGGGGTACACGCTGGTTTATTTAAGCCTGATTGTATTGATCCCGCTAGCCGCTGTTTTTCTACGCACCACTGAGCTGAGCTGGCATGAATTTTGGGCTGTAGTGACCACGCCACGGGTAGTCGCTACCTATAAACTGACTTTTGGTGCCTCATTGCTGGCTGCCGTGATTAACCTGGTGTTCGGCTTACTGACCGCCTGGGTGCTGGTGCGTTACCAGTTCTTTGGCAAAAAAGTGCTCGATGCCCTGGTTGACTTGCCCTTTGCCTTGCCCACTGCCGTTGCCGGTATCGCGTTGACCGCGATTTATGCGCCGAATGGCTGGTTAGGCCAGTGGCTGGAACCACATGGTATTAAAGTGGCCTTTACGCCGCTGGGCGTTGTGGTGGCACTCACCTTCATCGGTCTGCCATTTGTGGTGCGTACGGTGCAGCCTGTGTTGGAGGATTTCAGTGCAGAGGCTGAAGAAGCCGCTGCCAGCCTGGGTGCCAACCGCTGGCAAACCTTTTACAAAATTATCCTGCCAGCTATCTGGCCTGCCTTGCTCACCGGTTTTTCGTTGGCATTCGCCCGCGCTGTGGGTGAGTACGGTTCGGTGATTTTTATTGCAGGCAATATGCCTATGATCTCCGAGATTACGCCACTGATGATTATTACCAAACTGGAACAATACGATTACGCCGGGGCGACTGCGATTGCGGTAGTAATGCTGGTGATTTCTTTCGTTTTGCTGCTGCTTATCAATCTATTGCAGTGGTGGAGCAATCATCGCCATGGCAATAAATAATTGGCTGCGCGGGCAAATCACGGCGTTGCAAGTTGTTATTTGTGGGTACTCGAAATCCTCATGTACTGATTGTACATTCCGGTTTCCGCGTGCCGTGCGCCTTGTGTTTTATCCGCTCGCTCAATATTTAGTTAAATAATAGAAAACTTATGCATAACACACAATTTCAACAATATCAGGGCAAGGTGGCTTTTAAACGAGCGACCTCTGAGCCTGCCTGGGTACGCTGGGGCCTGATCGGGCTGGCCCTTGCATTTTTGGGGCTGTTTTTGCTGATTCCGCTGGCGGCCGTGTTTTCTGAGGCCTTGCGCAAAGGCTGGGGCGTCTATCTGGCGGCGATTACCGAGGCAGATGCTTTGTCAGCCATGAAGCTAACCCTGATTGCTTCCCTGATATCGGTGCCGCTTAACCTGGTGTTTGGTGTTGCCGCGGCCTGGGCGATTACCAAATTCGACTTTAGAGGCAAGAGCTTTCTGATCACCTTGATTGACTTGCCGTTTGCGGTATCACCGGTGATTGCCGGTTTGATCTTTGTGCTGATTTTTGGCCTGCAAGGCTGGTTTGGCGAGTGGTTAATTGATCATGATCTGAAAGTGGTCTTTGCGGTGCCTGGCATTGTGCTGGCGACCATTTTTGTGACTTTCCCGTTTGTGGCACGTGAGTTGATTCCGTTGATGCAGGCGCAAGGCAAAGAAGAGGAAGAGGCGGCCTTAGTATTAGGTGCTTCCGGCTGGAAAATGCTGTGGCACGTGACCTTGCCTAATGTGAAGTGGGGCCTGATTTACGGTGTGATTCTGACCAATGCGCGGGCGATGGGTGAGTTTGGTGCTGTGTCTGTAGTGTCTGGGCATATCCGTGGCCTGACTAACACCATGCCGTTGCATGTCGAGATTTTGTACAACGAATATAACTATGCCGCTGCGTTTGCTGTTGCTTCATTGCTGACGCTACTGGCGCTGGTGACCCTGGTTTTAAAAACATATGTCGAATGGCAGGCTTCGCGTGATGCCGCCAATATTGAAAAGGAAGTGACGGCTTAAGATGAGCATTACCATTCAACACATTAACAAAGGCTTTGGCCAGTTTAGCGCGCTGCGTGACATCAACCTGCAAGTACCGTCTGGCGAGCTGGTCGCACTGCTAGGCCCTTCCGGTTGCGGTAAAACCACCTTGTTACGCATTATTGCTGGCCTGGAATCCCCTGATAGCGGCCAAGTGCTGTTTGATGGCGTGGATACCACGCATCGTGATGTGCGTGAGCGCCAGGTAGGGTTTGTATTCCAGCACTATGCACTGTTCCGCCATATGACAGTGTTCGAGAACGTGGCTTTTGGCCTGCGCGTGCGTCCAAAAGAGACCCGCCCGTCAGATGCTGAAATCAAGAAACGCGTGCATGATTTACTCAAGTTAGTACAACTCGACTGGCTGGCAGATCGCTATCCACCGCAATTATCCGGTGGCCAGCGTCAGCGTATCGCCCTGGCGCGCGCCCTGGCAGTCGAGCCGAAAGTCTTGTTGCTGGACGAGCCATTTGGCGCGCTGGATGCCAAAGTGCGTAAAGACCTGCGCCGCTGGTTGCGTCGCCTGCACGATGAGTTGCATGTCACCAGTGTGTTTGTGACGCACGATCAGGAAGAAGCGCTGGAGGTAGCGGATACCATCGTGGTCATGAATCACGGCCAGGTAGAGCAGGTAGGTTCACCGCAAGGTGTTTACGACCAGCCAGCCACGCCTTTTGTGTATGAGTTTTTGGGCAATGTGAATGCGTTCGAAACGCCGCAAGGCAAAGGCTTTGTGCGCCCGTATGAAATTGCCGTGAGCCGCGTGGCAGAAGCCAACAGCATCCCTGGTGCCTTAACCTATGTGCATTCTGTCGGCTCTCTGGTGCGCCTCGAAATCAAGCGTACAGACAATGAGCAATATGTGGATGTTGAGCTTGGGCGCGAGCAGTTTAACCAGTTGAATTTCCAGCAGGGTGAAACGGTGTATCTGAAGCCGACACAACTGCGCGTGTTTTAAATAGTGATTCATTGCTAAATAAATGATGCAGGCGAGCAACGTGCTCGCCTGTTTTTTTATCTACTCTAGTCTATTCTTATTCAGATTTAAATGATAATGATTGACTTTTTGTTATTAAATATTAAATTAAATCAATGTTTAATGACATAAATAGAATAACGTTATCATGTCTTGTCACTCCATGATACTTGCTAACATTATGTTAGCCATGGTGGTGCATATGAGAAATCAATGGTATAGCGATGACGTACGACGAACACACCCCTGATACTGGTAATCTGCCAGAATATGCTCAAATGCTGGTCACTGAAGAGTGGCAGGCTATTATCACGGGCACTCCGCCTGCGGTGATTGAGCAAGTCTATGGCTTGATCAGCGACAATATGCAGGAGTTACTTACCGGTTACCGGCATTATCTGAGCACCGACCCGATATTGAGCAAGGTGCTTAATACGGATGAGATGCGCGCGAAATGGACGGCCGTGTTTGAAGAGTGGGTGTATCAGCTGTTTAGCATGCAGTTTTCAGATGTAGATCACTTCGTGCAGGAGCAGCATGCGCTAGGCATGAAATTGTCCCGAGTCGGCTACCCGGCGCATTCGGTGTCGAAAAGCCTGCGCATGATCAATGCCTGTATTTTGCGGCATATCCTCATGCAAGCGTGGACAGACCAGGAAAAAATGCAGTCAGTGATGTATGTGAATCATCTGATCGGCCTGTCGTACGAGATTCGCAACCATGGCTATATGCAGTCGATTTCTGATCAAACACGGCTTGATGAGTCCTATCGGCTGGCGGTGATAGGCAGCAATATCGCCATGGAAAGAGAGCGTCAACGCGCATTTCTCACCGAATGGGAGCGCAATATCCTAGCCTGGTTTTATAGCCCCTCCGACATCGGTTTGCCACGACTGGCCAAGTCTGAATTTGGCATGTGGTTTTTGCACAAAGCCAGCCTGATGTTTGAACGCACCCCCAAGTTGCAAAACATTGCCGAATGCATTGCAAAAATTGATCAGCAGATTTTGCCAAACCTTGAAACCACGCAGTATGATGACCGCGCGGCGATTGGCAGCCAATTCCAGTTGATTCAGCAGGACCTGGTCAAAATCAAATTTGTCATTAATGAGATTTTTGATTCGCATATTGAGCTGGATAACGCGCGTGACAGCCTGACCCGGTTGTTGAACCGACGGTTTATCCATACCGTGTTATCGCGCGAAATTGCCTTGCAAAAACGTGCAGGCGCCATCGGTTTTGCCATCCTGATTCTGGATCTGGATCACTTCAAAACCGTGAATGATAGCTATGGCCATGCTGCCGGGGACATTGCTTTGCAGAAGGTGGCGACCTTAATGACCGAATCTGTGCGGCCGTCAGACTTTGTCTTTCGGTATGGCGGTGAAGAAATGCTATTGATTCTGGTTGAAGCTGATGCGAACACGGCCATGCATGTTGCAGAGAATATCCGCAGCAAGGTCGCACAAACACGTATCCAGGCGCCGGGCGGCGACAGTATTGCGCTGACCGTCAGTATCGGCGGCGCGCTGGCCAAGGGCAAAATTGACTATGAGTCTGTGATCGCCGAGGCAGATAAAGCGCTCTACCAGGCCAAACACGCAGGCCGCAACCGGGTGATGATGAGTGCGTGATTATTTTTCACGCACGATGTTGCCTGAAATTACATAGCGTTGTTTGCCATCAATAATGGTTGAATATACCTTCATGGTGTTCAGGTTGATGACCTGGGTGACATTGATGCCTGTTTTTTCTACCCAGGTTGCAAAGTAAACCTTGTCGGCCACCGCAAAACGTTCAGGGGTTTCTACACCGTGCGCGCCTTTTTCATCTCCCTTAATGCATAGCCACGACATGGATTTAGCTTCCTTGACCGTGACGCGGTAAACACTGCCGCCGTCATATTGGTAAAGAAACTGGCCGAGGTAGGCTTCGGCAGCATGTGCTGTGGTGACCAAGCTTGAGAGCAGTATCGTGGTGATCAGTAATGGCAGCGATTTCATAGATGGTTTCCTGAAGGGGCAGTAAATAGGGCGTTTAAAATCATGATTCAAGACGGCGTAACCAGGGCCATCTTTGCTGGTAGGAGTTGGCTTTGCTTTCGTAAAGGTCACGATGTGGCGTCAGCGGATTGATGGACAGAATGCCTTGATAGAGCGGCTCAAAGCCATGCGGTGCATATACCGCATCAGGATTGATGCCAACACAAGTCGATGGAATCAGGAAGCGGTCTATGCCTTGCTGGCTGTTGTGTAACTGAGTGTAGGGATAGCCAAAGTGGCTTTCATACCACAAGTGTACCCTGGCCTGGTTGCACACCTCGACCGTGATATTGAGGTCATGGAAGAGGGCGTTGGCTTCTTCCTGGCGTGCCTGTTCAGCTTCTGTAGAGACATCCGTGACGTCAAAGTAGAAAATATCGTAATCCTTGATGTCAGCTTCCGGTGATTTGGCAGACAAACGGTTCCAGACTGTTTGGAACAGGCATCCTGCCACCAGCCAGCTATCCGGCAGTGATAAGTGATGCCAGCGTGCCAGGATCTGGGCGTTGTTCGGGTTGGTGAGAATATCTGCGACGAAAGTATGCTGCATGGCGTAGCACTTTAGCGATGATTGCAGGCGGACACAAGCCGCCTGCAATCATCAAGGTGATGCTGGATGGTTTAGACCTGGGCCAGCGCCTGCTCCAGGTCAGCAATCAGGTCGTCAATATGCTCAATGCCTACCGACAGCCTGACCATGTCTTCACTCACCCCCGCGCGGGCGAGTTCTTCAGCATTCAGTTGACGGTGGGTGGTGGTTGCCGGGTGGCAGGCCAGGCTTTTGGCATCGCCGATATTCACCAGGCGGGTGAATAGTTGCAGTGCATCAATAAAACGCGTGCCGCCTTGTAGCCCATCTTGCACGCCAAAAGACAATATCCCCGAGGCTTGCCCCTTCAGGTATTTTTGCACCAAGGCATGGTCAGGATGGTCTGCCAGCCCGGCATATTTAACCCATTTGACCTTGGGGTGTTGCTGCAAGTAATTGGCTACCGCCAAGGCGTTGCTACTATGCCGCTCAATACGCAGCGCCAGTGTTTCCAGCCCTTGCAGGATCAGAAAGCTGTTAAACGGACTGATGGCGGCCCCGGTGTTACGCAATGGCACTACGCGCGCACGGGCGATGTAGGCAGCAGGGCCTAGCGCTTCTACATAGTTAACGCCGTGGTAACTTGGGTCCGGTGTATTGAGGCTAGGGAATCTGTCCGCATGTTCACCCCACGGAAATTTGCCGCTATCGACGATGATGCCGCCTATCGAGTTGCCATGACCACCGATATATTTGGTGAGCGAATGTACGACAATATCGACACCATGCGCGAATGGTTTTGCCAGGATAGGCGTAGCAACGGTATTGTCCACAATCACTGGCACGCCATGTTTATGCGCAGCAGCGCTAATGGCAGCCAGGTCTACCACATTGCCCAAGGGGTTACCTATGGTTTCGGCGAATACCAGTTTGGTGCGGCTGTCTATGAGCTTTTCCAGCGAGGCTGGATCGCGATAATCAAAAAACCTGACTTCTATGCCTTGCTTGGGCAGAGTATGGGCAAATAAATTATAAGTGCCGCCATAGAGCGTAGAGACTGAGACAATATTATCGCCAGCCTCGGCGATGGTTTGGATGGCATAGGTAATGGCTGCCATGCCGGAACCCAGCGCCAATGCGCCTATGCCACCTTCGAGTTGTGCCAGGCGCTCTTCCAATACGGCGGTGGTCGGGTTCATGATGCGCGTGTAAATATTGCCCTGTACCTTGAGGTCAAACAGGTCTGCGCCATGCTGGGTGTTGTCAAAGGCGTAAGAGGTCGTTTGATACACGGGCACCGCCACCGCCTTGGTGGTCGGGTCGGGGCTATAGCCGCCATGGATGGATATCGTCTCTTGCTGCATCGCCTGTCTCTCCTTGTGGTTTTATTGTGACGAACAAGGAGTATAGCCCCGCCATGACGGCTGGTTTATAACATTTGCTTTGCGGCTTATAACCAGTATTTATGAGGCTGGCAGCTGCTTATCCCAGGTCTGGGATCATATGGCCCAGTTTACTGGACTTGGTTTGCAGGTACTTGAGATTTTCTGCGGTCGGTGTGGTCAGCAGCGGCACTTGCTGATGAATACTGATCCCTAACGATTGCAAGGCGGATCGCTTTTCCTGGTTATTAGAAAGCAAACGGATGCGATTGATTTCAAAGTAGCCCAACATGTCAGCAGCGGCCTCATAGGTACGTGCGTCAATCGGTAAACCCAGTGCCACATTGGCTTCTACCGTATCCATACCCTGGTCTTGCAAGGCATAGGCACGCATTTTGTTGGTCAGGCCGATGCCGCGCCCTTCATGGTTTTTTAAATACAGAATCAAGCCCTGGCCAGTTTCCTGGATCAGGCGTTGTGCGTGATGCAGTTGTTCGCCGCAGTCGCAGCGCGTGGAGCCAAACACATCGCCGGTCAAACACTCAGAATGCACTCTTACCAGTGGTTCATTGGCGCGTTGCAGTTCACCGCAGGCCAAGGCAATATGTTCCACGCCATTGCGGCTATCCGTAAACACATGGATATCAAACGCACCAAACTGGGTAGGTAATCTGGCGCTGGAAGTATGGGATAAAAAAAGCATGTGCGTGCGTATTCGGTGTTAAAGGCTCAATCTCATATTGTAGCGGTTGTGCGTTTTTTAAAGTGTCTCTCATCAATTAATCTGTACTTTACATGCAGTCGTGCACTTGCATGACTGCCAGATGGCTGGAATTCAGCTTGGTTTAAGATGAATACTGTTAAACTTTGGTCGATTTCAGTGGTTTTCAGGAGTGTTGAGCCTATGTTTTGGATGCAACGCCGTATATGGATGGTGCTTTTCGCGCTGGTACTTGTATTACTTGCGCTGGTTTACCTGCCGCGCGCAGATTCGGGTGAAAGCCCCGCCAACGCCGGGCGCTTATCGGCGAAAGGCGACATTTTGAGCCTGGAAAAAATCTCCCAAAAAGCCAAGGGCTATAAACCTGGTGAGATTCTGGAGGTCGAACTGGAGAAAAAGCACGGGCGTTATATCTATGAGGTTGAGATACTGGATGCTGGAAGCCAGGTGTGGGAGTTGAAACTGGATGCCAAGAGTGGACAGTTACTGAAAATGGAGCAAGACGACTAATATGCGGTTGCTGCTGGTAGAAGATGATGCTGTGCTTGGCGCACAGACGCAGCAAGCACTCAAGGCTGCGGGCTATGCCTGTGACTGGCTGCAAGAAGGCGGCGAAGCCAGTATACAAGGCGTGCTTGAGCCATATGACCTGGCTATCCTGGATTTAGGCTTGCCTGGCAAGCCTGGCCTGGAGGTGCTGGCCATTTGGCGTGCACAAGCAGACAGTATGCCGGTGATTGTATTAACCGCGCGCAGCAGCTGGCAAGAGAAAGTCGAGGCATTTAGCCTCGGAGCCGATGATTATGTGACCAAACCTTTTCATATGGAGGAGTTGCTGGCGCGTATCAGTGCGGTGCATAAGCGTAGCGTGGGCGTGGTGAATAGCGCACTGGTGGTGGCAGATTTAAGCCTGGACGAGCAGACACAGACGGTCTGGCAGGGCGAAACTGCACATGCATTGACGGGTACCGAGTTCAGGTTACTGCGCTACCTGATGTTACATCCCGGGCGGATTTTTTCTAAAACCGAGTTGACCGAGCATGTTTACGCCTATGATGCAGACAAAGACAGCAATGTGATTGAGGTCTATATCAACCGCCTGCGGCAGAAAGTCGGCGCCGACCGTATCCAGACCAAGCGCGGCCAGGGCTATGCGTTTACCGGTCTGATGCCAGGTGTGGACGCATGAAGTCGCTGCGCAGACAGTTGTCGCTGGGCTTGACGCTGAGCCTGGTTGGCCTGCTGACACTGCAATGGGCGGTGGTCACCTTTACCATAGACCATTTAGTTCAGTCGCAAATGACGGCACGTATGCAACAGGAAGCCGAAGGCCTGCTGGCAGGCGTGTCAGTGAATGCGCGCGGCGAATTGGCGCTGGAGCCACGACTCATCACAAGCAGTTACCAGCGACCGTTTTCAGGCCGCTATTTTATTGTGCTGCTAGATAATGAGCGCAAGGAGGCCAGCCACAAGATGCAGTCTCGTTCCTGGTGGGATGTCGATATGCCGGTGAGCGCGCTCAAGGTCGGTGATGAACGCGTCACCCATGTTACTGGCCCGGAGTCGCAACCCTTGCTGCTATTAGGACATGCTTACCGTAAGCAGCAACACACCATCACTATTTATATTGCAGAAAGCCTGGTGGAGTTACAGCAAAGTCTGCGCCTGTTTCATTGGCTGTATGGGGTGTTTTCCCTGCTGGGTTTACTGGCATTGCTGGCGTTACAGCGCTGGATTGTCGTCAATACGCTGCAGCCTTTGCAACAGATTAAGGAGAGCCTGGCAAAAGTCGCCAGTGGCGAGTTGCAACAGATCAGTGCCAATGGCCCGGCTGAGGTCATGCCGCTGGTCAACGAGTTTAACCGTATCCTGAAAACAACCAGCCAGAAAACCCGGCGCTCGCGCCTGGCGATAGGTAACCTGGCACATGGGCTCAAAACGCGCCTGGCGCAGCTGCAATTGCTGGCAGGTAATGGATCCGAGGCAGGCGATATGCAGTTGCGGCAGATGATACAACACTGTAGCGAGGACATACACCACGATGTGGAGCGTGAGTTAAAACGCGCGCGGCTGATGGGCGATGCCTACACCAGCCAGCAGACTGACCTGGAACTGGAGTTACCCAAACTGGTGACGACTTTGCAGAAGATTTACAGTGATAAAACCGTGGCATTCGCCTGGCAACATGATGGTCAGGCACGTTTAATGGTTGACCGTGAAGATATGCTGGAATTATTGGGTAATGTGCTGGATAACGCTTTTAAATGGTGTCACGGCCAGGTACAGCTACATATTTCTGTACAAAACAGCATACAAGATACTATTGAGATTGTGGTTGAAGATGACGGCCCCGGCAGCAGTGCGCCGACCTTAAACACTTTGTTACAGCGTGGCATGCGTATGGATGAATCCAAACCAGGCAGTGGCTTGGGGTTGGCGATCGTGCAGGATATCGTGCACCATTACCACGGCCAGATTTCGCTCACGCATTCTGAGCGACTGGGTGGTTTGCGCATCAAGATGACGCTGGCACCTACCTTGGCAGGCTCCAGCGTTTAAGGTTTAAAACCAGTCGCGGTTGATACTGTTGACCTTGCCGCTTTTGGCATCAATAGTGACTTCCCATTCGGCACCATTGCTATCGACGATTTCAACTTCGTAGTCCCAGCCAGCGCGAAATTTCCTGCGTTCCAGCTCTACTTCTTTCACCACGCCGGGTTTGGCTGCCAGCGCTTTGCTTTGCGCCTCCTCATGTGAAATCAGGCCAAACGCTTTGGCTTTTTCAGACATCTTTTGTACATCATCATCGTCACCGTCTGCCAGTGCAGGCTGGCAGGCCATCGCGCCTAAAAACAAGGCAATCATGAGCAGGCTAAGGGATTTGTTTGAGGCTTTACGCATCGTGTTCTCCTTGTGTGTTGAGTCTTCACGATACATGGCGCGGATTAATCCACGCTTAATTTTCATGCATGGCTTAACTCTCGTGCATGCTGGGCAAGTGTAAGTTGGGTTGGTGCGTTTTGAGTTGATTAAATAACCAGCGCGTTTCCAGCAGGTTCCATACCCTGAGCATGGCTTCCATATGATCAAACGGCTTGGTTAAAAAGTCTTTGGCACCCAATGCCAGCGCTTTGCGCCGCGTGGCAATGGTCGCATCTGCGGTCAGTACCAGCACCGGCAAGAAATCATGTGGTCCGACATGGTGAGAGAGCTGGTCGAGCACGGCAAAACCATCCAGCACTGGCATCATTAAATCCAGCAAAATCAGGTCGGGCTGGAAAGCATTCACCAGATCCATGGTTTTGGTGGAATCCGTGGTGCTGATCACCTGCTCAAAGCCTTCTTTGGTCAGCAGCTCTTCAAGCAGGCGTAAATTGGCTTCAGCGTCGTCAATAATCAGGATTTTAGAGGCACGTAATTGTTCAATATTCATGGAGTCTCGGGCAGGAGTTTTAGCAGTAACTGGTTAAAGGCCGCGACATTCAACGGCTTGGTAAAGTAATGTGTGATGCCCAGCGCGTTAAGCCGCTGTATGGTGTCCGGCAGGGCGTCTGCACTTAACACGACGATGGGAATGGCTTGCAAGTCCTGACGGCTGGACTGGATATGCTGAATAAGTGACTCCCCCGAGCCATCAGGCAAGTTGAGGTCCAGCAATAGCAAGTCTGGCTGCATGTCGCGTAGCCAGACCATGCTTTCCTGCAAGCTGGCCGCCAGGTGCAGCTTGAGGTGGCGATGCTTGCTCATAATCGCTTCTATCAAGGCCTGATTGCTATGGTTATCTTCCACATACAGGATATGGCGCTTGGCATGGCTGGTGGTTGCAGCAGCAGGGCGCGCGTTCAGTGCTGTGCTTGCTTCGGCTTGCGGCAGGGGATTGTGAATTGCCTGCCCGGTTTCCGGCAGGCTGATCCAGAACAGGCTTTGCGCTTCGGCCACACCAATCTGGCCGCCCATGGCATCCATCAGCTGTTTGCTAAGTACCAGGCCCAAACCAGTCCCTTCAGTCACTGTGCGTTCTGCGCCCAGGCGGTCAAATGGTGTGAATAGCCGCGAGCGCAGGGCGGCGGGAATCCCCTGGCCCTGATCTTGCACATCCACCCGGATTTGGCCTTGCTGCCGATAAGCGCTGAAGCTGACACTGGTATTTTCCGGGCCGTATTTCAAGGCATTGGCCAGCAGGTTCAAAATCACCTGCAGCAAGCGCTGACGGTCAGCGCGCACTTTCAAATCAGGCTCAAAATGCGTTTCTATGGTGATATCGCGTACTTTTTCCAGCGGTTTGAGGTAGTGATAAGCTTCTTCTAGCAGTAAATTCAGGGCAATGACTTCCATAGACATGCTGATATCGCCACTTTCAATGCGCGAAATATCCAGTACTTCATTAATCAGCTTCAGCAAGTGTTGGCCGGCATTATGAATCAGCGTGGCGCTGTCTTTTTGCCGACCTTCCGGCAAATCGTTTTCTAGGATCTGCGCAAAGCCCAAAATTGCGTTTAATGGTGTGCGCAGCTCATGGCTGGTACGTGATAAAAAGTTACTCTTGGCAGCACTGGCTTCTTCCGCTTCTACGCGCGCCAGGTGCGCTTCCTGGGCGCTTCGGGTCAGCAATTGCGAGGCGTGCTCCAGTTCGCTGGTGAGCTCACCCAATTCATCCCGGCTGATGCTGGGCAGGGCCAGCGGCTCGCCCTTGACCAGGTGGATGGCGCTATCTCGTATGGTTTTGACCCGGGCAACAATGGTTTGGGTAAACAGCCAGACGCCAATCAGCGAGCCAACTACGCCTGCAATTACGGCCATCAGCGTGATGCGTAAATTGCGTTTGCGTTCATAAATGACTTCTTTTTTATCCTGGTTGACGATGGTGGATTCGCGCAAGCTCATGCGATCAAGGTGGGCACGCAATTGATTCAAGGCATTGCCCTGCGAGCTGAATTTACCAATCAGGGCTTCATCGGCTTCGTCTTCGCTATGGCTGGCGAGAATCGCCAGGTCGTCCAGGTTTTTTGCCACCAGCGGGTGAATGACCTGCAATAAGTGTTGTTGCGAGCGATCATCCAGGTTGTGCTCCAGCGAGCTCAGCAGATGCGGCATACTTTGCCTGGCACTTTCATAACCACCCAGAAACTGGCGGTTACCTGTGAGCAGGAAGTCCCGCACACCGGTTGATGCTTCGAGTAACAGGGTTTGCAGGGTTTGAATGTCCTGCTGGATTTGCAGGGCGTTTTGCACGCGTCTTTCCAGCAGGGCAGCCTGCTGTTCACTTTCAAAAATCAGGGCCAGCGAGCCGAGTAACACCGTGAGCGGCAAAGCATTGAGGACGATGCCTTTGGTAGTCAGCGATAAATCCTGCCACAAGTGATTCAGGCGGCTGGTGAGCTGGGTCATGGTATTAAATAGCGACTGCATCATAAACCGTCACTCTTAAACCCGGCTTCAACCGCTTTGACTGCGGCTTGCGTGCGGTCATTCAGGTCCAGCTTGCTTAAAATCCGTTCAATATGGATTTTGACCGTGCCCGGGGAAATCCCCAGTTTTTGTGCCAGCGCGGCGTTGCTGGGGCCAGAAGGCAGCAAGGCGAATACCTCACGTTCACGCGGCGTAAGTTTTTGCAGATAACTGTCATCAATGACGCTATTGGACTGCGCCTGTCCTTGCAGAGCAAACCCCAGCAAGCCGCATACGCTATGCAACACTTGCAAGCTGGCCGGACTTAAGGGGTTGCCGGTGATGAGGCCGAGTAAACCAACGGCGCGTTGCTGGCAGGCGATCGGCAAGTGATAACAATGTAATGGCGTCTGCTCATTATTGGTTTGCAGCGTCCACAAGCTGGGTACAAATTGGCTATGCACTTCAAAGTGTAGCGGCTCTTTGAGCCATTGCCCCAGTGCGCCTAGCATGGGCACGCGCGCACCGATAGGGAAGGTTTTGCCGCGCTGCGCCAATATCTTTAATGCGCCGGCATGTTGCTGGCTAATCAGGCCATGTGGTGCGCCAAATTGCATGCAAACTTCATCCAGCAACCATTGCATCAGTTCTTCTGACCAGCCACTGTTGAACAGTTTCTGGCCAAGCCGCTCAAACAGTCGGTCATGTGCCATTTGCACTTGTGTTTGTTTCAGCGCGTTGCGTAAGGCAAATGCACTTTCTGTCGGTGGGGGGCTGTCATTCGGCATATGCCGTTTAGTATATACCGAACTACCTATATCGGTAGATTTTTTGATGACAATAGACGGGCAAAATGCAATCCATCGTGAATGCATCAAGATTCACACCAACAGAACAACTTGTCTGAATGACAATTTAAAGGAGATACACCATGCGTACATTCACAACCGTAGCAGCAATGATTCTGGGTTTAAGTCTGGCTTTGCCAGCACAAGCCGTTGAAACCAATGCCGGTGAAACTGTTCACAATACACATCATGTACAGTTTTTGGGCAAACGTGCATACCAGCAACCAGTGGTAGCCAAGGCAGATGCTGATCAAGCCTGGGTAGGTGCCACACTGAGAGTGGACCAGACAAACCAGCAGCAAGTCTTGAAAATGCACTCCCTGGGCAAGCACGCTTACTAGTCAGTGTTGCGTAAGGTTATTGGAACATAATGGCCTTACACCTGCCACAGGTGTATACACAAACAAATTATGTAGGAGCGAAAAATGAGTAAATTATTATTGGCACTCTTGGTGACATTTGGTTTAATGGCTAATGCATTGGCGGAAGAGTCGATTGATCAGGACGCCACGGTTAACCAGATGCATCAGCACAATTTTTTAGGTAAGCGCCCTTATGCCAAAACCCCGGTTGCCAAGCAAAATCCGGATGAAAAATGGGTAGGTGCTGGCATCGTCACCGACAAGCCTGAAAAAGGCTTCGATAAGCACCAGCAAATGCGTTTAAACTTTATCGGTAGACGCCCTTTTAATGCAGACACTTCAGCTGATTAAGCATAAGCTGACCACTGCTCTGAACAATAACCCCGCATGATTGCGGGGTTTTGTGTGTCATAACGTCAATTATAAAAATTAACAATATAACAATAATTTTGTTTGTGAAGGATATACACCATGTCAACCTCTGTGCAGGGGTCTAGTCCGCTAGACTTGTTCAAGCACATCAATCGAGACTTACCGGCCTCCATTGTCGTGTTTTTTGTGGCATTGCCACTTTGTTTGGGTATCGCCCTGGCATCTGGTGCGCCACTATTTTCGGGCGTGATTGCCGGGATTATCGGCGGTATCGTCGTTGGCCTGGCCAGCGGCTCGCAGCTCGGTGTGAGTGGCCCCGCCGCTGGCTTGGCCGTGATTGTGATGGCAGCGATTGGCAACTTGGGCTCTTATGAGGTTTTTCTGGCCGCGGTGGTTCTCGCTGGCGTGTTCCAGTTTTTGCTCGGGCAGTTTAAAGCGGGTTTTATTGCTTACTTTGTGCCTTCTTCAGTGATTACCGGCATGCTCACAGGCATAGGTTTGCTCATTATCCTCAAACAGATTCCTCATGCATTTGGTTACGATGCGGACTATGAGGGCGATGAATCTTTTGACGCGTTTGCCGGCCATGATACGTTCAGCGATATTTTGCAGGCATGGGACCTGTTAACGCCAGGTGCGGTATTGATTGCTGCTGTGTCTTTTGCGATTTTGATCCTGTGGGATACGGTGCTTACCAAGAAACACCGGATTTTCCAATTGCTGCAAGGGCCGATTGTGGTGGTGCTGGTTGGTATCCTGCTCAATGTGGCATTTATGCGCGGCTGGTTGAATTTCACATTAAGTGACGACCAGATCGTACGTTTGCCAGTAGCGAGTAGCTTGGGTGAGTTTGCCAGCTTCTTTACGCATCCTGATTTTAGCCAGGTGACGCAGCCGCTGGTGATTAAAACCGCCTTGGTGATGGCCATTGTCGCCAGTTTGGAAACACTGCTTTGTGTCGAAGCGACTGACAAACTGGATGTGCATAAACGCGTGACGCCAACCAACAAAGAGCTCAAGGCACAGGGCTTAGGCAATATTGTCTCAGGCCTGATTGGTGGCTTGCCCATTACGCAAGTGATTGTGCGTAGCAGTGCCAACGTGACCTTTGGTGCGCAAACCAAGTTGTCTGCGATCTTGCATGGCTTCTGGTTGTTGCTCAGCGCCATCACCATTGCCAGCTTCCTCAACCTGATTCCTTTGGCCAGCCTGGCCACCATCCTGATTATGGTGGGTTACAAACTGGCAAAACCTAAACTGTTCAAGCAAATGTACCAGCTAGGCTGGGAGCAGTTTATCCCGTTTATTGTGACCATTGTCGCGATCGTATTTACCGATTTGCTGACGGGGATTGGCCTGGGCCTGGTGGTCGCTGTGTTCTTCACCTTGCATCACAGCTATCGCAATTCGCACTACATCAAACAAACGCGCTCTACCAAAGAGGGCAAGGAAGTGTATGAGCTCGTGCTGGCGGAAGAAGTCTCGTTTTTTAACAAGGCCAGTATCCTGGAAGTGTTGGAAGCCATACCACCGAATAGCAAAGTGGTGATCGATTGTACCAATAGTAAATCGATCGCCTATGATGTCGTGGAATTCATCTATGGCTATCAGCAGCATGCCAAATTGAAAAATATTGATGTAGAAACCATTGATTTCAAACCACCCAAGCATATGCTGGGACATTAACCAAAAAGCATGGCGTACAAGCCATGCAAAACAATTAATTAGTAGAGGATAGACACTATGTACAAGCACCCATTACTGGACCGCGACAAAATGACCGCGCGTGAGGCACTGGATATCTTGGTTGAAGGTAATCACCGTTTTATTACCGATCGTGAGCAGGACAAGGATTTTAAAAGCCTGATTCAAATCACCAAGGATAAACAACATCCGTTTTCGTCCTTTTTGAGCTGCAGTGACTCACGTGCACCAGTGGAGTTGTTATTTGACCAGGCATTGGGCGATGTGTTCAGCGTGCGCCTGGCAGGTAATATTGCTTCAGATAAAGCCATCGGCAGCTTGGAGTTCGGTAGCAAATACCTGGGCAGCAAACTGATTGTGGTCATGGGCCATTCGTCCTGCGGCGCGGTGAAAGCGGCTTGTGATGATTTTAAAGATGGGCATATTGGCGAGATTATCAACCTGATCAAACCGTCTATCCGTCACGAAAAGACCATTACCGATCCGGCCCAGCGCAATTCAAAAAACAGCGATTTTGTGGAGAAGATTTGCGCCTTGAATGTGAAATATCAGATCGATACCATCATTCGTTGCAGCGACATTATTGATGATATGTTGCAAAGCAAGCAGATCGGCATTGTCGGTGCGGTTTATGATATCTCTACCGGTAAAGTGGATTTCCTGGAAGATACGTTTATTGGCTAAGCGCTGACTAGGTGAAACAAAAAAGCCGATGCATGCATCGGCTTTTTTATTTGGCTTGAAGGTGATTAATGATGGCCTTCTTTGGCCAGGTTAATGCTGTATTTTGGAATCTCTACCGTGACATCGATTTCCTGCAAAATGGCCTGGCACGACAAACGGGACTGCGGAGTCAGGCCCCAGGCGCGATCCAGCATATCGTCTTCATCTTCTTCAATTTCATTCAGGCTGTTAAAGCCCTCACGTACCACCACATGGCAGGTAGTACAGGCACAGACGCCGCCACAGGCATTGTCAATATCAATATCGTGCTTTAACAGCGCATCGCAGATTGAAGTGCCTTTTTCGGCTTCGATCACGGCGCCTTGCGGGCAGATTTCAGGATGCGGTAATACATTAATTTTTGGCATATTTTAGAGTTCCAGTGAATCCAGGTTTTTACCGGCAAGGGCTTTTTGTACCGAGGCATCCATGCGCTTGGCGGCAAAGTCTTCTGTGGCATGGTTAAGTGCATCGCTCGCCTGTTTAACCGCATGGCTATCCGTGCCCTGGCATAAGGCCAGCAGGGCGTCGATATGGGTTTGTATCTGTTGGCGTTCGTCTACACTCAGCAGTGTGTCACCATCTTCAAGCAGTGCGGCTTGAATCGCCTCTATCAGGCGTTGTGCGTCGACGACGGCCTCACGCAACATGCGGGCGGCTTTGTCGCTTTCGGCTGCACCAAATGAATCCTTCAGCATGTTGGTGATCTGGTCTTCGTTCAGGCCATAAGAGGGTTTCACCGTGATGTTGGCTTCAACGCCATTGGTCTGTTCGCGCGCACTGACAGATAACAGGCCATCGGCGTCGACTTGAAAGGTGACGCGAATGCGGGCTGCCCCAGCTGCCATCGGCGGAATGCCGCGCAGTTCAAACCGTGCCAATGAACGACAGTCACTGACCAGTTCACGCTCACCTTGCACGACATGAATCGCCATGGCGGTTTGGCCGTCTTTATAGGTGGTAAAGTCCTGTGCTCGCGCAATCGGCAAAGTCGAATTGCGAGGAATCACTTTTTCTACCAATCCACCCATGGTTTCCAGGCCGAGTGAGAGCGGGGTGATGTCCAGTAACAGTAACTCATCACCACTGCGGTTGCCAGCCAGCACGTTGGCTTGTATGGCTGCGCCCAGGGCGACGACTTTGTCCGGGTCGAGGTTAGTCAACGGTTCCTGCTCGAAGAATGCCTGCACCGCATGGCGGATATGTGGCATGCGTGTTGCCCCGCCGACCAGTACCACGCCTTTGATCTCGTCTATGCTTAATCCGGCATCGCGCATGGCTTTGCGCGTGGGACTTAAGGTTTTAATTACCAGATGTTCAGTGAGCGCCACAAATTGAGCCACCGACAAGGTTTCATCCACCAGGGCACCGTTGCTTAATTTACAGACGATGTTGGCTTCATGATTATCGGTCAGCCATTCTTTGGCCTGGCGCGATTTTGTGAGCAGCAGGCGGGTATCTTCTTCGTTGAGTGGCTTGAAGTCTTTGCTTTTACTGCGCACCTGGTCCAGCACCCAGCAAAAAATGCGGTGGTCAAAGTCGTCACCGCCTAATGCCGAGTCACCATTGGTGGCCAAGACTTCAAACACGCCTTTACTCAGGCGCAAAATTGAAATATCAAATGTGCCGCCACCCAGGTCATAAATGACATAGACGCCTTCGGCCGCGTTATCCAGGCCATAAGCCACAGCTGCGGCGGTGGGTTCATTGAGCAGGCGCAATACATGCAAGCCGGCGAGGCGTGCAGCGTCTTTGGTCGCCTGGCGTTGTGCATCATCAAAATAGGCGGGTACGGTGATCACCGCACCGGTCAGTTCGCCGCCCAATGCTTTTTCAGCACGTGCTTTCAGGGTTTTTAATATATCGGCAGAAATCTCGACCGGGCTTTTCAAACCTGCACGTGTTTTGATTTCGAGGATGCCTTGCGAACTATCATTTTCAACAAAATGATAGGGGATATGCGCTCTGTCGGTAATGTCGTGCAAGGCGCGGCCCATAAAGCGTTTGACCGAGATAATGGTATTCACTGGGTCCAAGCTTTGTGCTGCCTGTGCTTCATGGCCGACAATGACGGCATCTTGCAGGTAACGTACCACAGAAGGCAACAAGGCGTGCCCATGCTCGTCATGCAACACCGTGCTCATGCCGCTGCGTACAGTGGCAACCAGGGAGTTGGTGGTACCCAGATCAATGCCTACTGCCAATTTGTGCTGATGTGGGGCAGGGGAGAATCCAGGTTCTGAAATCTGTAATAAGGCCATGAAACTCTAATCTTCTAACTGAGCGATCAGCTGATTCACATCTTCACTCACTTTATCAATAAACCGCAGCTTGCGGACGGTCAGTGCTGCTTGCGTCGGGGCGGCCACAATCTCGTTGGCCACTTGTTGCTGCAAGGTTTTTGCCTGTATTCGCATCTCTTTAAGTAATGCATCCAGCGCTGGAATATCTTTACCAAGCCTGGCGTCATCCATGGCCTCACGCCACTCCATTTGCGCCATTAAAAAATCACCAGGCATGGCGGTGTTATTTTCTTCATCGGTGGCAATGCCCTGCAGTTGCAGTAAGTAGCAGGCGCGTGACGTTGGCTGTTTGAGTGCCTGGTAAGCTTCATTCACCAGTGTGGCCATTTGCATGGATTGCATGCGGTCGGCAGGCGAAGCATTCACAAATTTATCCGGATGCACTTCCGCTTGTAACTTGCGGTACTGGCCATCCAGTAGGGTCAAGTCCAGCTCAAACTGTTGCGGCAGCTGAAAGAGGGCGAAGTAGTTTTGCATAGTCTAGTGGCCGCAGCGTCAGGCGAACGCTGCGTGTATTTGCAGCAACAATTAAACGGTAAATGACTCGCCGCAGCCGCACTCGTCTTTGACATTTGGATTGTTGAACTTAAAGCCTTCGTTCAAGCCTTCCTTGGTAAAGTCGAGTTCAGTGCCATCGATATACACCAGGCTTTTCGGGTCGACAATCACCTTGACGCCGTGGCTTTCAAATGACACATCTTCCGCTTGCATTTCGTCCACAAATTCCAGCGTGTAGGCCATGCCTGAACAGCCTGTGGTTTTGACGCCCAGGCGTAAGCCAAGGCCCTTGCCACGGTTGGCCAGGAACTTCTCGACACGGTTAGCTGCTGTTTCAGTCAGGGTAATTGCCATACGCTTAGCCTTGTTTGGATTTCAAGTCAGCAATCGCAGATTTGATTGCATCTTCAGCCAATACTGAGCAGTGGATTTTGACTGGTGGCAAAGCGAGCTCTTCCGCGATGGCAGAATTCTTGATTTCTTGTGCCTGATCCAGCGTTTTGCCTTTTAACCATTCGGTCACCAGCGAGCTGGAAGCAATCGCAGAACCGCAACCATAGGTCTTGAATTTGGCATCTTCAATCACGCCTGCATCATTCACCTTGATTTGCAATTTCATCACGTCACCGCAAGCAGGCGCGCCGACCATGCCGGTGCCCACATTCGGGTCATTTTTGTCCAGAGAACCCACGTTACGTGGATTTTCGTAGTGGTCCAATACTTTATCTGAATAAGCCATGTTGTTGCTCCTATCAATTAAATCGCGACCAACAGGATTGTGTCGCTTTTTAATTCTTAAAAAATATTCCTTAATTCGTAAAAATTGCAGATTTGACTGTCTGGCAAGGCGGAGGATTGCGCCGTTTAGTTTATCTAAACAAGCAGTCCGACAACGCCGCCAGGCGGTCAAAGATCAATTTTTAATGTTCCGCCCATTCTACTTTGGACAGATCAATTCCATCCTTGAACATCTCCCATAATGGGGACAGTTCACGCAATTTTCCAATTTTGCTCTTTAACAGGTCAATGGTGTAATCCACATCGGCTTCGGTAGTGAAGCGGCCAATGCTGAAACGGATCGAGCTGTGTGCCAGTTCGTCGGAGCGGCCCAAGGCACGTAACACATAGCTAGGCTCCAGGCTGGCAGAGGTACATGCGGAGCCGGAGGAGACAGCAATATCCTTGATCGCCATGATTAGTGACTCGCCTTCAACGTAGTTAAAGCTGACGTTGAGGTTATGCGGCACACGGTGATCCAGGTCACCATTGACGTAGGTCTCTTCAATCTGCAGTAAGCCGTCCAGCAAGCGGTCACGCAGTGCGCGGATACGCTCGTTTTCGCTAGCCATTTCCTCACGTGCGATGCGGAAAGCTTCGCCCATACCTGCGATCTGATGTGTCGCCAGGGTACCAGAACGCATGCCGCGCTCATGGCCACCGCCATGCATTTGCGCTTCAATACGAATACGCGGTTTACGACGCACATATAACGCGCCTATGCCTTTAGGGCCGTAGGTTTTATGCGCAGAAAAGCTCATCAAATCCACGGGCAGCGTTTCCAGGTCAATCGCGACTTTACCGGTGGCTTGCGCAGCATCGACATGGAAAATCACATTGTTGGCGCGGCAGACATTACCCAGCGCTGTAATGTCCTGGATCACGCCGATTTCGTTATTGACCAGCATGATAGACGTCAGCACAGTATCCGGGCGAATCGCGGCTTTGAATTTCTCAAGCGAAATCAGGCCGTCGGCTTCTGGTTGCAGATAAGTCGCTTCGTAGCCTTCACGCTCCAGTTCACGCACGGTATCCAGCACCGCTTTGTGCTCGGTGGCTGCGGTGATGATGTGCTTGCCTTTGCTGCCTGCATAAAAGTGCGCGGCACCTTTAATCGCCAGGTTATTCGACTCCGTCGCACCTGATGTCCACACGATTTCGCGTGGATCGGCATTGACCAGCTTGGCGACTTCTTCACGCGCATTTTCTACGGCGTGCTCTGCGGTCCAGCCATACGGGTGGCTACGCGAAGCCGGGTTGCCAAAGTCTTCGGTCAGGTAAGGAATCATTTTTTGCGCCACACGTGGGTCTACCGGTGTGGTCGCAGAGTAATCCAGGTAAATCGGCTTTCTTTCAGACATGTCTCATGCTCTTTCAATTAAAGTCTTATGCCGCAACGGCATTTAATCCTTTCAGACGCTGCACTTGTTGCTGCAACGCTGCTAAAAACTGTGTGATTTCTTCACTGGTATTGCTGTCGCTCAGGCTGACGCGCACTGCACCGCGTGCCAGGTCTGGCGTGATGCCCATTGCCAGTAAGACATGGCTGGGCTCTGTACTATCACTGGAGCAGGCCGAGCCACTGGCAACCGCAAACCCCGCTTTATCGAGTGCTGTCACCAAGGTTTCGCCTTCAATATTGGTGATGGCAAAAAAACTGGTGTTTGGCAGGCGCTCGGTTTGTGACGCAAAAATCGTGGCGCCTAACTTGTTTAAGCCGGTTTCCAACTGGTCACGCAATTTTTGTACGACGGTGTGGCGCGCGTCCAGCGTTTCCATCGCCAATTGGCAAGCCCGGGCAAAACCGACAATGCCTGCGACATTTTCAGTGCCGCTACGCAGGCCACGTTCCTGGCCACCGCCATGCAATAAGGGTGCAATATCTACGCGTTTATCAAGAATCAAGGCGCCGACACCAATCGGGCCACCAATCTTGTGGCTTGATATCGTCATTGCATGTACGCCAAGCGCATGCATGTCGACGGCGATTTTGCCGAAGGCCTGTACGGCATCGGTATGCAATAACGCACCATGTGCTTTTGCCAATTGCGCCAACTCGGCTATCGGCTGTATGGCACCGGTTTCATTGTTTGCCAACATGGCCGAAACCAAGCCTGTGCGTGAGCTCAATGCTTGTTCTGCTTGCGCCAAGTCAATCACGCCCTGACTGTTGACGGCAAGCTGGGCGACTTTCCAGTCATGCCAAGCCAGCGATTGTGCCGGGCGAGTCACGCATGGATGCTCAATGGCACTGATCAGTAGCTGTGACGGGCTCAGGTTGGCCGTGATGCCTTTAATCGCAAAATTATTCGCTTCAGTGCCGCCAGAGGTAAACACGACTTGTGACGCCTGAACACCGACGCACTCGGCAATCTGCTTTCTGGCCAGCTCCATCGCCTCACGTGCATTGCGGCCATAGACGTGGCGGCTGGTCGGATTGCCAGTCGCCTGGGTCAACCAGGGTAGCATCGCTTCCAGTACCTGCGGTTTTAACGCCGTGGTGCTGTTGTGATCCAGGAAAACGGTTTTCGTTGTCATAGCCAAATGTTAGGCGGCAATGGTTGCTTCAGAGCCACATTTTCTCGGTGCAAAGACCACTGTGCCCGCGCCTTTTTTGCGTTGCATCTCGACCATATCCGCTAGGCTGACGCCGGACAAATAATCCAGAATCTTGCTATTTAATGATGCCCAGAGCTCATGCGTCATGCAACGGCCTTCGTCATGGCAGTTTTCATTGCCGCCACATTGCGTCGCATCAATTTGTTCGTCCACAGCGGTAATAATGTCAGAGACTGAAATCTCGTGGTGCGCTTTGGCAATACGGTAGCCACCGCCTGGCCCGCGCACGCTGGAAACCAGGCCCTGTTTGCGTAAGCGGCTAAATAGTTGTTCAAGATAAGATAGTGAAATGCTTTGACGCTCACTGATGCCAGCCAAGGTGACTGGCTTGTCTGCTTCGTAGAGCGCGATGTCCAGCATCGCGGTAACAGCAAAACGTCCTTTGGTGGTTAATCGCATCTTGAGATGACCTTTTAAAACAGAGTTGAATTGTATAATAACCTACTGTTTTAGTCAATTATTATGCTTGAAAAGTTCAAGTCATGCTGGACGATGGTTTGAGGTAGGCGCTACTTGCCTTTGCGGGCAGTTACTCTGGCTTTTTAGCAAAGGCTTCACCGACGTTGCTGTCTGTTTCAACATCATTGAGTTTGGCTAATTGCACTTTAAGCTCGCTGATTTCTGCCTCTTGCTTGTGGGCATGATCCAGCAGGCTGTTAATCGCTTTGATCATGGGGTCGTTTTCATCATTGCCAACCGCATAGGCGCTGAAGCCCATTTTTTGCGCGGCATCCTGGCGCTGTTTGGCTTTTTCTTCTTCGAGGATACGGGCCGGAATGCCAACTGCGGTGGCGCCGTCCGGCACATCCTTGACCACCACGGCATTGGAGCCAATCTTGGCGTTTTTACCAATCGTAATCGGCCCTAGCACCTTGGCCCCTGCGCCAATCACCACGCCAGACTCCAGTGTAGGGTGGCGTTTGCCTTTGTTCCAGCTGGTGCCGCCGAGGGTGACACCATGGTAGAGCGTGCAATCATCGCCAATGATGGCGGTTTCACCCACCACGACCCCCATGCCATGATCAATAAACACACGGCGGCCAATGGTGGCGCCAGGGTGGATTTCGATGCCGGTGATCCAGCGCCCGAAGTGGGAGAGCGCGCGCCCTAGCCAATACAGGCGGTGACTCCACAACCAATGGCTGAAACGATGCAGAATCAAGGCATGCACACCAGGGTAGGTGGTCAGAATTTCAAAATGTGTGCGAGCCGCCGGATCGCGGTCAAACACAATCGAAATATCTTCTTTGAGGTGCTTAAACATGCGCGCATTATGCCATTAAGTTAAACGCACGTCTAAAGCCAGCATGCGCGACTATGGTCAATTTTAGTATTTGTCATGTTTTTTCGGGTTGACTGTCAGCGTCAAAATGCCACGTAATAAATTGACCTCTTCTTTTTCCAATCGGCTACGGCCATAGAGGCGGCGCAGGCGTTCAAACAGCTTTTTCGGCGCACGTGGATTGATATAGCCGATATGTTCCAGTACTTCGCGCATATGCTCGTAAAAGCGCTCCAGATCATCCTGTGTTGCGAGCTCGATCGGCTTCTCGGCGTAATGTAATTCGCCGGTAGTGATCGCCATGCGCGTTTCGTAGCTCATGATTTGTACTGCCTGTGCCAGGTTGAGTGAGGTGTACTCAGGGTTGGCGGGAATCGTTGCCAGCACATGACAAAGGTCAGCTTCGGCATTACTCAGGCCACTCATCTCGGTACCAAACACCAGTGCGACCTGACTATGGCTGGCAACTGACTTTACCTCTTGCGCCGCCTCACGCACCGTCATCACCTGCTGCGACAGTGAGCGTTCCTTGCCGCTGACACCAATCACAAACTGGCAGTCGGCGAGGGCCTCCTCCAGGGTTTCTGTCACGACGGCTGTTTCCAGCAGGTCGGCGGCATTGACTGCCAATGAGGTGGCTTCGCTATCTGGAAAGTGTTTTGGGCGCACCAGGTAAAGGCGGCTTAAGCCCATGGTTTTCATGGCGCGCGCCGTGGAGCCAATGTTGCCAGGATGGCTGGTTTGGCATAAAACGACGCGGATATTTGAAAAAATGGCGGATTCAGTATTGAGTGACATGGGTAAATTTTGCCGTTGTGTTTGTGGCTAAGCGTGTAAAAAGCTAAAATAGCATTTTATCAGTGAATCAAGATCCCACAGCATGCATCCAATCCTGAATGTCGCCATTCGCGCCGCGCGTGAAGCAGGCAAAATCATCAACCGTGGCGCCATGGACATCGGCGCCTTAAAAGTCGAGCAAAAAGACACTAACGATTTTGTCAGCGAAATCGACCGCAATGCCGAGCAAGCCATTATCAATATCTTAAAAGAAGCTTATCCAAACCACGGTTTTTATGGCGAAGAAACGGGTAAAACCAATAGCGAATCCGACAATATCTGGATTATCGACCCGCTAGATGGCACCACTAATTTTTTGCATAACTTCCCGGCTTACTGTATTTCAATTGCCCTGCAAGAAAAAGGCGTGCTGACCCAGGCCGTGATTTACGACCCGGTGCGCAACGACCTGTTTACCGCGACCAGAGGCAGCGGTGCGTTTCTGAACAACCGCCGTATTCGCGTCACCCAGCGTACCAAATTGCAAGAAGCATTGCTTTCCACAGGGTTCCCATTCAAAGATTTCAGTTACCTGGATACCTATATCAACATCTTCCGTGATATGGCCAAGAAAACCGCCGGTTTACGCCGCCCAGGCTCCGCCGCGCTCGACCTGGCCTATGTTGCTGCTGGGTTCACTGACGGTTTTTTCGAGATCAACCTGTCACCGTGGGATATTGCAGCGGGCGCCTTGTTAGTGCAGGAGGCGGGTGGTATTGTCGGTGACTTTGAAGGCAATGAAAGCTGGTTGCGTACGGGTAATATTGTGGCCGCCAACCCGAAAGTGTTTGGACAAATGCTACAGGTGATTGCGCCACATCTGACTGAGCGTATCAAGACGCCGACATTGGGCATGTAGTTTTTTCTGATGTTGAATGATGAACCCGGATAGAGATATTCGGGTTTATTTTTTTGTGGCTGATTGGTTGGGAAGGTCATTCTTTAGGTTTGTGCGTGTACGAGANNTGAGCAACGCAAGGGAGCCGGAGGCCGTGATGGCTGGGTGTCCTCTTCTTTGGTTACTTTCTGGGGGACAAGCACCAGAAAGTGACTCGCCTAATGGCGAAATAGAATGCAACTTAAAAACTCACATCTCTAATTGTAAGAATAACTTTCTTCCATCATTGTCTTTCTAAAAGCACTCTCAGCAAAAAACCATGCTTTTGTTGTAAGATGCAGTGGCTATTTATTTCAACATCTCTAAATCAAAGTATCTCTGCATGTCCTTCGAAAACCACACCCCCATGATGCGTCAATACCTGACGTTGAAAGCACAGTATCCCGATATGCTGCTGTTTTACCGCATGGGCGATTTTTACGAACTGTTTTTTGAGGATGCTGAAAAAGCGTCGCGTTTGCTTGGAATTACACTGACCCGTCGTGGTGCCAGTAATGGTGAGCCGATCAAAATGGCTGGCTTGCCTTATCACGCGGCCGAGGGGTATCTGGCCAAACTGGCAAAGATGGGCGAGGCGGTGGCGATTTGCGAGCAGGTGGGCGATCCGGCGACCTCTAAAGGACCGGTGGCGCGTGAGGTGACGCGTATCCTCACGCCTGGTACCTTGACGGATGCCGCGCTGCTGGACGAAACACGCGATAACACTTTGCTGTGTGTGGCTAAAGGTGAGGGTGTGCTGGGTCTGGCACGGCTCAACCTGGCTTCAGGTGAGTTTGTGTTGAGTGAAATTGCGCCCGGGCATTTGTCGCAGGAGCTGGAGCGTATTCATCCGGCGGAGTTGGTGATTGCGGAAGACCATAGTTCAGACGTGCTGCAGCAATGCCGCTGTGCCAAAAAACGCCTGGCACCATGGCAGTTTGATCTGGATACCGCTAATCGCAGCCTGACGCAGCAGTTTAATACCCATGATCTGGGCGGTTTTGGCTGTGGTGAAATGCCTGCGGCCGTGACTGCTGCGGGCGCTTTGCTTGAGTATGTCAAACATACCCAACGCACCGCGTTGCCGCATATTGTGGGTTTGCGCGTGGAACAGGGCGATCATTATCTGCAACTAGATGCTGCGACCCGCCGCAATCTGGAAATAGATACAACGATACGCGGTGAAGCGACGCCGACCTTATACTCGTTGCTGAATTCGACCCAAACAGCCATGGGCGCACGTTTGTTGCGCCATTGGTTGCATCATCCTCTGCGCAATCAACACACTATACAGCAGCGGCATTTGGCTGTGGCTGAGTTGCTGGGGCAATTCCTGGATAGCACGTTGCAGCAGGTGCTGCATCCGATTGGTGATATTGAGCGCATGACTGCGCGCGTGGCGCTTAAATCTGCCAGGCCGCGTGATTTGTCGGGTCTGCGCGATAGCTTGTTACAACTACCCACGATTGTCACCACTCTGCCACCACCTGAGTCCAGCTTGTTAAAGGGCTTGCTGGCAGAGTTGCAAGTACCTGCTGATGCGTTGCAGGTATTGGTTCAGGCAATCCAGGCCGAGCCTTCGGCAGTGCTGCGCGAAGGAGGGGTGATTGCGACTGGCTATGATGCTGAGTTAGATGAACTGCGTGCGATTCAGACTGATCATGGTGACTTTTTACTGCAATTTGAAGCCGCTGAAAAGGCGCGTACCGGCATCGCTAACCTCAAGGTGGAATACAACAGCGTACATGGCTTTTATATCGAAATCAGCCGCTTGCAAGCTGAAAGTGCACCGCCCGAGTATCGTCGTCGCCAGACCTTGAAAAATGTAGAACGCTTTATTACGCCTGAATTAAAAGCATTTGAAGACAAAGTGTTGAGTGCCAACGAGCGGGCGCTGGCACGTGAAAAAATGCTATATGAGCAAGTGCTGGAGGCGTTGTTGCCTCATATTGCAAACTTGCAACGGATTGCCACAGCTGTGGCGACGTTAGATGTATTGGCCTGTTTTGCCGAGCGGGCAAGGGCACTTCATTATGTACAGCCAGCGTTTCGGGCAGATATCGGCCTGGATATCCAGCATGGCCGCCATCCGGTGGTGGAAAGTATCGCCCAGCCTTATGTGGCCAACGATGTGGCGCTCAATCCGTATCGCCAGTTGCTATTGATCACTGGCCCCAACATGGGTGGTAAATCGACATTTATGCGCCAAACGGCGCTGATTGTCTTGTTGGCCTATTGCGGCAGTTTTGTGCCAGCACAAGTTGCGGTGATTGGGGATATTGACCGTATTTTCACCCGCATTGGTGCTTCTGATGACCTGGCGGGTGGCCGATCAACCTTTATGGTCGAAATGACGGAAACCGCCAATATCCTGAATAATGCTAGCGCGAACAGCCTGGTATTGCTTGATGAGATTGGCCGCGGCACCAGCACTTTTGATGGTTTGAGTCTGGCGTGGGCGGTGGCTAAACAGTTACTGGAGAAAAACAAATCTCTGACTTTGTTTGCCACACACTACTTTGAGCTGACGCGAATTGTCGATGAGGCCAAACACGCCGCCAACGTGCATCTGGATGCGGTCGAACATGGCCAAGGCATTGTCTTTTTGCACAAGGTAGAAGAGGGCGCGGCTACCATGAGCTATGGTATCCAGGTCGCGCAACTGGCTGGAATCCCCAAGTCAGTCGTGCAATTGGCCAAGCGCAAATTGCAGCAACTCGAAAACCAGACCATTGCCGCCACGCCGCAAAATGACCTGTTTGCAGCAAGCCATGTGCCAGAGGAGCCGCCTTTGCACCCGCTGGTTGCAGAATTGGAACGTATTCAGCCAGATGACTTAACCCCTAAGCAGGCGTTAGAGTTACTGTATCTTTTGAAAAAACAACTGTGAGGATTTGACCATGCAAAAACCTGCTATTACCCAACAAGCCATCCATGAGTTGCTTGCCAACCGCTGGAGCGGTCGCGCCTATGATGCAGGCAAAGCTGTCAGTCAGGAGCAAGTCGTCAGCCTGCTTGAAGCTGCCCGCTGGGCGCCTTCGTGCTTTGGCGATCAACCGTGGCGTTATGTGTTCTGTAACAAGGCAGATAACATGCAAGCCTGGCAGGCGGCATTTGATTGCCTGGTTCCCGGCAATCAAGGCTGGGCCGTCAACGCGCCTGTGCTGTTGTTGATTTGTGCGGATACCTTGTTTGGCCATAATGACAAACCCAATAAATGGGCAGCATATGATACCGGTGCAGCCACTGAGAACTTGTGCTTGCAAGCCACTGCTTTGGGTTTGATGGCCCATCAGATGGGTGGCTTTGATGCCGACAAGGCACGCGCCACCTTTAAAGTGCCTGAACGTTACCAGATTTTAGCCATGGTGACGGTTGGCTATCAGGCTGCCATAGAGGGATTATCGGAAGAGGATAAAGCCCGTGAGGTAGCTGCCCGTAGCCGCAAACCACTAGATGAGTTATTTTTTAATGGCCTATGGCAAGGTCAGTAATTCGTCATATTTGCCCATGCGGCATTGGCCCGTTTGGGTAGATAAGCCGCTAATCAATAAGATTGTTGTTGAGTTATTTTATTTGATGATTTAGGATTGCTCATCACTATAAGTTTAATTAAAAAAATGCCTGCTAATACAGGCCTATTCTTTGAGGAGAGAGAAGATGTCGATATCACGTTTGTTTAAAACACTGGTAGCTGCCGCCTTGTTCGCTGGCGTATCACTGGCGAATGCAGCTAGTTATAGTTTCGTTGGCAGCTGGTCTGTTTATAACGATGACGCACCGGTATGGAGCGATAGTGCTTATGATGCCACCAATGGCCCATTAGCCTACACTGCACAAGAAGCGGCTGCACTGTTATTCGGCGGCTCAGCTTCCGATTATGTCATCAGCACCATTGATAACAATCCATTAAACATCAACTTTCAGGGTTGGTATGACGTGATTGGTTATGGTGGCGCGCAGTTCGCACAAGATTACAGCAACAAATACAATGGTTTGTACTATGGTCCGGTAGATTCATTTGAAGCCGCTAACATTAATTCAGCAGCCTCTGCCTTTATTAGAGACAACAGTGTCACCAGTCTCAACTATGCATTCAGAATTACTGCTGTACCAGAGCCAGAAACTTATGGCTTGTTGATGGCAGGTCTGGGTGCCATTGTGTTGGTACGTAGAAGAAAATACAGCGCTTAACTCAAGCGTGTAAAACAAAAAAGTCGGCGATTGCCGGCTTTTTTTGTTTGTGGGCAGTTGTGTATCAACATCCAATGAAAATTTCTCTGGCAGCAGTTTCGTCTGTTAAAATAAGACCTATAAAAAAACAATTTTTTGGACTGGAGATAGTATGGCGGTTGTAACACTGACCAAAGATAATTTTAAAGAAACCATCGAAAGCAATGCGTTCGTGGTTGTCGACTTCTGGGCACCTTGGTGTGATCCTTGTGTGGCATTCACGCCGACGTTTGAGGCTGCTGCGGCCAAAAATCCAGACATTGTGTTTGGGATGGTGAATACTGAAACTGACCCGGAAATTTCTGAGTATTTCGAAGTGAAGCAAATTCCAGGCTTGCTGGTGATTCGCGAGCGCGCAGGTATTCATGCGCAAGTGGGTGAGATTGGTGCGCCGGCATTGGATGAGATTATCAAATGGGCACGTGAGTTTGATATGACAGCTGTGCGGGAGTATTACAAGGCGGAAGATGCCAAGCAATAATTGCTGATTGTTGTATTTAAAAAGCCATGCATTGCATGGCTTTTTGCTTTTTGAGGGTATAGATTGCGGAGTTAGTAAATTTAACGAACTCTTTTCGCTTTTAAGCGAGTTACTTTTCCTTGCT
>NZ_DKJH01000041.1:0-59399 GCF_002454655.1 Methylophilus sp. UBA6697 | reverse complement strand
TTTCAAGGAAGATGTTTTTGTCGTCGCTAGGATCTTTGGGCAACAACAATTTCTGCAAAGCCAGCTCGACTTCTTCCAGGCGTTTTTTGCCGCTGTCGATCTCTTCCTGCGCGAATTCTTTCATTTCCGGGTCGGCCAGCATGGCATGCGCCTCTTTCAGGTCGGACTCGGTTTGGATGTAGATATGGTATTGCTCAACAATAGGCGTAATTTCCGTATGTTCCTGCATGATCTTACGGTAGTTATCCATGTTGTCAGTCACGCCTTCGCTGCTGAGCAGGCGGTTGAGTTCTTCGAGGCGCTCGCTTAAGTTAGCGAGTTTTTGCAGCATGCTTGGTTTCATTGTGTTTACCTAATATTCAAAGATTGGCGGCTGCCAATCTTGAAAAAATTATTCTTTGATTTGAAAGAGTTGTTTCACCAGGTGCTCCATGTGGGCGTGAGCATCTCCCTGGCTATTGTTTAGTGCATGGCTGGGGCCATGCAGAAATTTATTGGTCAGTGCATTGCTGAGGGCTTCGAGTGTTTTTTCCGGGCTTTCGCCTTTTTGCAGCAATTTGAGGGCTTTTTCCAGCTCGGCTTTGCGCACCGTGTCTATCTGGTCGCGCAAGGCTTTAATAGTAGGCACCGCTTCGCGNNACCATAAACATCGGCCGGTGCTTACGTGCTTTAATCGCGCGCTCTACCATGCCGAGGCCGACGATTGGCAACTGGCTGGCAGTGCTGGTGATGACAATGTCAAATTCTGGAAAGCGCTCGGGCAAGTCATTGAGCAAAATCGCCTGTACGTTCAGGCCCTGGCCACGAATTTTCTCTGCCAGTTGTTCACCACGCTCCAGGGTACGGTTGGCAACGGTGATTTTTTTCGGCTTTTGGGCGGCAAAGTGATCTGCGCAGAGCTCTATCATTTCACCGGCGCCGATAAACAGCACGCTTTGTGAACTCAGGTCACCAAAAATACGCTGTGCCAGTTTAACGGCAGCAGCGGCCATCGAAATCGAACTGCCGCCAATGTCGGTATTGGTACGCACTTCTTTGGCCACTTCAAAGGTGCGCTGGAACAATTTGTGCAGCATGGTGCCCAGGGTGCCAGAATCTTGCGCAATTTTAACCGACTGCTTGAATTGTCCCAGAATCTGCGCCTCGCCCAATACCATGCTGTCCAGGCCGCTGGCGACGCGAAAAGCGTGTTTCACTGCCTCGTGGCTGCTTAAGGTGTAGGTGTAAGGTAAGAGCTTGTCGGCTTCCAGACGATGGTAGTTAGCCAGCCAGTCAATGACGACCTCGGGGCGGATAGACTGCACATAGATTTCTGTACGGTTGCAGGTCGATAAAATAGCCACTTCTGCCACGTTGTGTCGGGCCAGATCCGCCAGCGCATGCGGCAAGGTGTCGTTGTTAAACGCAACGTTCTCGCGGATGGCAATGGGGGCGGTGGTGTGGTTGACACCAATGGTATACAGTTGCATGGCGCTATTTTACCTGCGGGACAGGGTGAAAAGACAAACAAATCGGCGCTTGCAAACAGTTCATGGGCGTTTGGAATTGAAATCCATGGCTAAAGTGCCGACATTTTCTTATATTCACGCGCCACAAGCAAGAATCCTGTCAATTTGACACAAATTGGCGGTAAAATATTGGTTTTGCTAAATTTTTATTAGATTAATTCACGGAACCCAACCTACGGAACACCAGCATGGACAAAACTTTTCGCATCGCCCCAAGTATTCTTTCTGCCAACTTTGCCAAGTTGGGCCAGGAAATCGAAAACGTGATCAAATCCGGCACTGATATCGTGCACTTTGACGTGATGGATAACCATTACGTGCCTAACCTGACTATTGGCCCTCTGGTATGTGATGCCATTCGTGAGTTGTCTCACAACGCTGGCGCGCTGATCGACGTGCACCTGATGGTAAAACCTGTCGACCGCATCATCCCTGACTTTGCCAAAGCGGGTGCTGATATCATCACTTTTCACCCGGAAGCGTCTGACCACATCGACCGCAGCCTGGCATTGATTCGTGACAGCGGCTGTAAAGCTGGCCTGGTATTCAACCCAGCGACGCCATTGCATTACCTGGACTACGTGATGGACAAAGTCGACATGATTCTGTTGATGTCTGTGAACCCGGGTTTTGGTGGCCAGAAATTCATTCCAGCCACTTTGGACAAACTGAAACAGGCACGTGCACGTATTGACGCTTACACTGAAAAAACCGGCCGTCAAATTTGGCTGGAAGTGGACGGTGGCGTGAACGCGAACAACATCGCTGACATTGCTAAAGCCGGTGCCGATACATTTGTAGCGGGTAGCGCTGTGTTTGGTGCAGGTAAAGACACTGACCCTAACCGTTATGACACGATTGTTAGTCAGTTACGCGCTGCGTTGGCAACGGTCTAAATTTAAAGCGTTGCAAGGGTAATTCATATGCGGTTCCAAGTCAGGGTGGTGATGTTCGATCTGGACGGCACCCTGCTTGATACCGCACCGCAAATTGCCGAAGCCGCCAACCGTATGCTGGTGGCTTTAGGCAAGCCCATGTTACCCCAGGCACAAATTACTACCTATATTGGTGAGGGCGTGCAAAACCTGATCAAGCGTTGCTTGACCAGTAGCATGCATGGCGAGCCTGGCGAGCAAGAGTTTGCCAGTGCGCAAGTGCTTTATCATGGCTTTTATGATGCCAACGCCACTGACAGCCAGGCTTTTGCGGGGGTGTTACCGGCACTGCAACAGTTAAAAAAACAAGGTTATCGCCTGGCGTGTGTGACCAACAAGCCGGAAAAATTCACCCTGCCCTTGTTGCAACATGCCGGATTGGCTGACTTTTTTGAAATTGTGGTATCTGGCGATACCTTATCCAAGAAGAAGCCGGATCCGTTACCACTGTTGCATATTTGCCAAAAACTAGACACCTTGCCAGCTGAAGCGATGCTGGTCGGTGACTCTGAAACCGATATTCAAGCCGCGCATGCAGCCGGGTGCTTTGTCGTGACCGTGCCTTATGGGTATAATCAGGGTCGCGCGATTGATGCCAACACTGTGGATGCCACGGTGCAGCAACTCACCGAAGTGGTGAATTTGCTGGAGTTACCTGCTCTCTTAAGCGGGCATAACAAAAAATTTACCCATATATCATGATGTTTTGTGCTCATCATTCTTCCAGTTGGCCAGTATTAAGCTGGCGTCGTTCGTGGCGAGGCTAGCCCTGCCCCACGCGCAGGTGTACGCCATTTGCACCACGCTGTCGTGACGTTTGCGCGCGACACATTCAACGAATCAAACTGGAAAAAAGCATCATGTTAAGCACTTTGAGCAAGACCGAATTTGACGCGCTGGCGGCGCAAGGCTATAACCGTATTCCGCTAGTGATGGAAACCTTTGCCGATATGGATACGCCTTTGTCGCTGTATCTGAAACTGGCGAATCAACCCTACTCTTACCTGCTCGAAAGCGTACAAGGCGGCGAACGCTTTGGTCGTTATTCGATTATTGGCCTGCCAGCCACCACGCGCATTGTCGTGCGTGATGAGGTCCTGCAAGTCATTCAAGGCGATCAAGTCATTGAATCGCACACCGATCAAAACCCGCTCGATTTTATCAAGTCTTACCAGGCCCGTTTTAAAACACCGCCATACGATGGCTTGCCACGTTTCACCGGCGGCCTGGCGGGCTATTTTGGCTACGAGACCATTCAATACATTGAAAAGCGTTTGGGCAAAAAGAAAAAGCCGGATGCGATTGGTGTGCCTGATATCTTGCTGATGGTGTCAGAAGAAATTGCGGTGGTGGATAACTTATCTGCCAAATTGTATTTTATTGTCTACGCTGACCCGGCTAAAGCCAATGCCTACGAAACCGCCTGCGCACGCATGCATGCCTTGCTGGAGAAGTTGCGTACACAAGTCGAGATTCCCGCAGCCTTGCCAACCAGCAAAACCCCGGCCGTGTCAGAGTTTGGTGAAGAAAACTTCAAAGCGGCGGTTAAAAAGGGCCAGCAATATATCCTCGAAGGCGACATTATGCAGGTGGTGCTCAGCCAGCGCATGGTGCAAGACTTTGATGCATCGCCACTGAGCCTGTATCGTGCCCTGCGCAGCCTCAATCCATCACCTTATATGTTCTATTACGACATGGACGACCACCATGTCGTCGGGGCGTCACCAGAAATCCTGGTGCGTCTGGAAGACACCACGGTGACTTCGCGCCCGATTGCCGGTACGCGCCCACGTGGCAGAAATCGCGATCATGACCTGGCGCTGGAAGCCGAGTTGCTGGCTGACCCCAAAGAACGTGCCGAGCACGTGCAACTGATGGATTTGGGCCGCAATGATGTCGGCCGTGTCGCGCTGACGGGGACGGTGAAAGTCACTGACAATATGACCATTGAGCGTTACTCGCATGTGATGCATATCGTCAGCAATGTCGAAGGCCAGCTCAAGCCAGGCATGGATGCAATTGATGTCCTTAAAGCGACATTTACTGCAGGCACGGTGTCCGGCGCGCCCAAAGTACGCGCCATGGAAATCATTGAAGAGCTGGAGCCTTCCAAGCGTGGTATTTACGCTGGCGCAGTAGGATATTTAGGCTTTAACGGCGATATGGATGTGGCGATTGCCATCCGTACGGCGGTGATTAAAGACAACAAGCTTTATGTGCAGGCGGGTGCTGGTATTGTGGCCGACTCGGTGCCGCAATCTGAGTGGGACGAAACCCAAAATAAAGCCAAAGCAGTGATTCGTGCCGCCGAACTGGTGCAGGCCGGCCTGGATAACCAAGCCGCCAATATTCAAACCCATGCAGGAAAGGGAGCCTGATATGTTGTTGATGATTGATAACTACGACTCTTTTACCTACAACCTCGTGCAATATTTCGGCGAGCTGGGTCAAGATGTACATGTACACCGCAATGATGAGATCACGCTGGAACAGATTAAAGCAATGCAGCCGGAGAAAATCGTGATTTCCCCTGGTCCTTGTACGCCGAATGAAGCAGGTATTTCTGTGCCACTGATTCATGAGTTTGCTGGCAAGATTCCGCTGCTGGGCGTGTGCCTGGGCCACCAGAGCATCGGCCAGGCCTTTGGCGGCAAAATCATCAAGGCCAAAACCCTGATGCATGGTAAAACCTCATTGATCCACCATACTAATACCGGTGTCTTCAGGAACCTGCCTAACCCTTATACCGCGACGCGCTACCACTCGCTGGTGATCGAGCGTGAAACCATCCCGGATTGCCTGGAGATCACTGCCTGGACTGAAGATGGCGAGATCATGGGCGTCAAGCATAAAACACTGGCCGTGGAAGGTGTGCAATTCCACCCCGAATCTATCTTGACCGAGTACGGACATGAGTTGCTGGATAACTTCCTGAAGGGCTATTAATGGTGAGTATGACGCCTAAAATCGCCTTGCAGCGACTGATTGACCATACCGATTTCACGCATGAAGAAATGCTGCAAATCATGCAGCAGATCATGAGTGGTGAGTTTACCCAGATCCAGATTGCGGGCTTTTTGTCTGCTTTGCGCGTCAAAGGCGAAACTGTCACTGAAATTGCCGCTGCCGCGCAGGTGATGCGTGAGCTTTCCAGCAAAGTGGATATCAGCGATACGCGTCATTTGATTGACACTTGTGGCACGGGTGGTGCGCCTAACAAGGTATTTAATGTTTCAACGGCATCAGCCTTTGTTGCCGCCGGCGCGGGTGCAAAAATAGCCAAACATGGTGGCCGTGCAGCGTCTTCAAAAAGCGGCTCTGCCGATGTGCTGGAAGCGCTGGGCGTGAATATCGCGTTGACGCCAGAGCAAGTGGTGCGTTGCGTCAATGAAGCAGGCATTGGTTTTATGTTTGCACCAAATCATCACGCCGCCATGAAGTATGCCGCGCCCGTGCGTCGTGAACTTGGGGTGCGTACCATGTTCAACTTGTTAGGCCCAATGACCAACCCGGCCGGTGCCAAGCGTCAGGTCATGGGTGTATTTCATCGCGATCTTGTGCCCTTGCTGGCTCAGACTTTGCAAAAGCTGGGTAGCGAGCATGTGATGGTGGTACATAGTGCGGATGAAATGGACGAAATCTCTTTCTCTGCCGACACTTATGTGGCAGAACTCAAAGACGGACAAGTCAGTGAATACACTTTGAACCCGGCTCAGTTTGGCATGCCATTACATGACATCAACAGCATCCGGGTGGAAAGTGCACAGCATTCCAGCGAGATTATTCTGGGCTTGCTGTCTGGTGAAAAAGGCCCGGCGCGCGATATTGTATTGCTGAATGCCGGTGCTGCCATTTATGTGTCTGGCCTGGCAAATGATTTGTCATCGGGCATGACGCAAGCGGCGCAATCCATTGACTCAGGCGCGGCCTTGAATAAACTGCAACAACTGAAAGCCTTGAGCCAGGCGGCATGAAACGCTACGCCTTGATTGCACAATTCTGTGCGCTGGTCTGTTTGCTGGCTGCATGTCAGCAATCGTCGCAACAGGGCGCAAGCGGCTATGGTACAAACAATCAGCCGCAGTCAGCCGTTGAAGTTAAATCACCGGCTCAAACGCTTAACCTGCAATCACTGTCTTCTGGCCTGACCGCGGAAGACAATGCAGCCGTTAAGCAGGCCTTTGCCCAAAAGAAAAGCCATGTCTGGCTGGAGGGGAGTGGTGTGGTGAAAAAACTGCTGCCTGACGATAACAAAGGTGCCCGGCACCAGCGTTTTTTGGTCAGTATCTCGCCTGAACAAACCTTGTTATTTGCGCATAATATTGACCTGGCACCACGGGTGGAAGCATTGAGCGTAGGTGATGTGGTGACTTTTAAAGGCGAGTATATTTACAACCCCAAAGGTGGCATCATGCACTGGACGCATCATGATCCGCAGGGTCGCCAAGATGGCTGGATTAAACATCAGGGTCACACTTACGAATAAGCCTTGTCAGCGCTATAGCGCTGACAGTTAAACGATAAAACATGCGAGTACATTATGTCTGATATCTTAAATAAAATTTTAGCGACCAAACGCGAAGAAATCGCTAAGGCACAAGCGATCAAGCCGCTGAATGCGATGCGTGATGAAGCGCTGGATCAGCCTGATTGCCGTGATTTTATCGGCAATATTGTTGATAAGGTCGATGCAGATAAACCGGCGGTGATTGCTGAAATTAAAAAAGCCAGTCCATCCAAAGGCATTATTCGCGCGGATTTCAATCCGGCCGAAATCGCCAAAAGCTATGAAAAAGGCGGCGCCGCTTGTTTGTCCGTACTGACAGATGAACAATATTTTCAAGGCTCCGCAGCTTATTTAAAACAAGCTCGCGCCGCTTGTAAGCTGCCGGTACTGCGCAAAGACTTCATGATCGACCCTTATCAGGTGTATGAAGCGCGCGCCATGGGCGCTGACTGCATTTTGCTGATTGTTGCCGCGCTGGAGTTGGCACAAATGCGTGAGCTGGAGCTCACTGCCCACAACCTCGGCATGGCGGTGCTGGTAGAAGTGCATGATGCTGATGAACTGGAATTGGCCCTGCAACTGGAAACGCCTTTGTTGGGTATCAATAACCGTAACCTGCGCACTTTTGATGTCAGCTTGCAAACCACGCTCGATTTGCTCGAAAACACCCCTGAGGACCGCTTTGTGGTCACAGAATCTGGCATTTTTACGCCTGAAGATGTCGCATTGATGCGTAGTCATGACGTGAATGGTTTTCTGGTGGGTGAAGCGTTTATGCGTCAGGACGATCCCGGCGCTGAACTGGCCAGGGTATTTGGATAAAGAAAAGGACGCTCATGAGTAATCAATTTCTCGCTATCCGCCCACGCCGTATGCGTAAAGATGATTTCTCGCGCCGTTTAATGCGCGAGAATGTCCTCACGGTGAATGACCTGATTTATCCGGTATTTGTGCTGGAGGGCGAAGGTAAGATTGAAGAAGTAAAATCCATGCCTGGCGTACAACGTCAAAGCATCGATGTGTTACTTAAAACGGCTGAAGAATGCGTCAAACTGGGTATTCCGGCGCTGGCCTTGTTCCCGGTGGTGCCACAGCAATACAAAAGCCTGGATGCCAAAGAAGCCTACAACCCGGATGGCTTGGTGCCGCGTACGGTCAAAGCCCTAAAGCAAGCCTTCCCTGAACTGGGCGTGATTACTGACGTCGCCCTGGATCCTTACACGACGCATGGCCAGGATGGCCTGATTGATGACACGGGTTATGTGCTCAATGATGAAACTGTTGAGGTCCTGGTCAAACAAGCCTTATGCCACGCAGAAGCAGGCGCCGATGTGGTCGCACCTTCTGACATGATGGATGGCCGTATCGGTGCCATCCGCGATGCGCTGGAAGAGCACGGGTATATCTATACCCGCATACTGGCCTACTCCGCCAAATATGCCTCTGCTTTCTACGGCCCGTTCCGTGACGCGGTTGGCTCCGCTGGCAACCTCGGTAAAAGCAACAAATACAATTACCAGATGGACCCGGCCAACTCTGACGAAGCGCTGAAAGAAGTTGCGCTGGACCTGGAAGAAGGCGCTGATATGGTGATGGTGAAACCAGGTATGCCGTATCTGGATATTGTACGCCGTGTCAAAGACGAGTTTGGTGTGCCAACCTATGCTTATCATGTCAGTGGTGAATACGCCATGCTCAAGGCCGCCGCACAGAATGGCTGGCTGGATGAGAAGGCGTGTGTGCTTGAAGCAATGCTTGGGTTTAAGCGCGCCGGGGCGGATGGCGTGTTGACTTATTATGCGATGGATATTGCGCGATGGTTGAAGGATTAGTTGTTTAACCCGCTCTTTTCGTCGGTGGTCACGTTATTTTAAAGTAAATTTTTGACCGATTTTTTTCGCCTCTAGGCGACCTTCTTTCTTATGCTTGTCCATAAGAAAGAAGGCAAAGAACANNTGACTCGCCGAGAGGCGAAACAAATAGTCACATAAAATCTAAATCAGTACAGTTAGCTGTAGCCGTGTTTTTAACACATGAAAGAAGCAAGCTTATTTCGGCGCAAACGTAAACGCATCACTATAAAACTCTTCCTCCGGCAGTCCTTGCTCCACAAACGTCTGCTTGGCAATATCCACCATACCAGGTGCGCCACACACATACACTTCAAACCCGCTCAAATCCGCATGATCATCCAGCACTGCCTGATGCACCAGCCCGCGACGACCATCCCAATCATCCCCATGATTGCCGTCTGAAATCACCGGGATATATTGAATATTCGGCATAAACTGCGCCCAGCGCTGGCAAAGCTCGTCCATATACAAGTCGCTGACCTGGCGCGCACCACGGTAGAGATACACAGGACGCTGGATTTGATTAAAAATCATGTGCTCTATCATGCCTTTAACCGGCGCAAACCCAGTGCCGCCCGCGACCATGATGATAGGCTTGTCATTTTGTTCGCGCAGGAAAAAGCTGCCTAGTGGGGCTTCTATACGCAGAATGGTTTTCACCGGCATTTCATTAAACACTTGCTCGGTGAAATGCCCACCGGCAATTTTGCGGATATGCAGTTCGATAAAGCCTTGTTCATGCGGCGCATTGGCGATGGAGAAGGCGCGACGGCGGCCGTCTTTGAGCAGGAATTCGACATATTGCCCGGCCATAAAGGTGAGTTGTTCGGTGCCTGGTAACTGTAAATGCAGCACCATGACGTCCTCACCCAGTTGTTCTTTGTGTTGTACACGCACCGGTAAAATGCATGGCTTGATCCCTTGTACCGCGTCGATCTGGCGGCATTCTATGACCAGGTCTTCTAGTGGGCGCGCACAGCAAAATAATGCCAGGCCTGCGGCTAGTTCTGCATAGGTCAGCGCATTGCCTTGAAAGTCGTCATGCATGACTTTGCCGGTCAACACTTTGCCTTTGCAGGCGCCGCAGGCGCCATTGCGGCAGCCGTATGGCAGGTTGATGCCTGCTTCAATGGCGGCTTCGAGCACGGTTTGGCTGGGGCGTACGTCAAAAGTATGACCACTGTTTTCAATCAAGACACGATTCATAAGGCGTTGTTTTCTGTCGGGTTAATCTTTGCGAGGTAAGTGCACCACGTTGTCTGCTGGCTTGCTGTCATCTACTTCGGTAAATTCGCCTTCAATCACTTCGTCGTTGGCGCTGGCACGATACTGCGCGCTGTTTTGATTGCCTGTTGCGCCTACGCCCGCATTGTTGCCGGGAATCAGCAGCAATATGACGGCGAGCACATCGCTGATGACGCCAGGGATCAATAGCAGTACACCGGCAAACATATTCCTGGCCGTTGAAAACATGGCGGCTACCGGATTGCTACCGGCCCCCATTTGCTGGAACATGCGTGCCGCAATCTGGTCTTTTTCATTGCGTATCAATTTCAAGCCCAGGTAACCGATAATGACTAGGTAGACCAATACCCACCAGCCATAGCGTTGGCTGAGTTCAATCAGGACGGCTATCTCCAGGAACGGAAAAGCCAGTAGAATAGCAAAGATGATAAAACGCATGTCAGAATCCTGTCTGTGAGTCAGCGCCCGTGACGCCAAAAGAGGAAATTATAATCGTGTTTACGCATGTGCCGAACAGGGCATGTGCTGAGCATATCGCGCAGACGCTGGTTACAGAGAAGTTGGCGGCATGCGTCAATATTTCAAGTCCTGTCACCTCGATCTATCATTGGCAAGGGCAGGTCGAGCAAGCGGAAGAGATTGGATTGACCATCAAAACGACTTGTCAGGGCTATGCTGCTTGTGCGACTAAGTTAAGGATGCTGCATCCTTATGAACTTCCGGAGATTGTAGGCATCCATGTGAACGAGGGTTTGCCAGAATATCTGGCATGGGTGGCGGCAGAAACAAGGGTGCAGGAGTAAATCGTTGATGACAATGTGGTTAAGAAGCTGGATCGTGCTGGTGGCGCTATTGCTCGTCATGCCACCCGTGCATGCGGCGTCGCAGTTTTCAAAACTGTTTACTGAAGATAGCAGCGAAGATTTCTTGCCCGTCGATGAGGCGTTTAAAGTCGAGGCCGGCTTGGTAGATGCCAGCCATGCACAGCTCAAGTTCACCGTGGCACCGGGACATTATTTATACCGTGAGCGTATTCAATTGGTGTTGCCTGCCGGAGACACTGCCAAAATCACATTGCCTGCGGGCGAAACTAAAAATGACCCTAATTTTGGTGAGCAGCAGGTATTTCACCATGACAGCTTAGCCGAGGTCACGTTTACGGGCGCCGCGCCTGACACATTGCAGGTGCGCTATCAGGGCTGTAGTGAAAAAGGCTTGTGCTATCCACCGCAAACCAAATCACTACCTTTGTCCAAGTCAGCCTCCTTTGGATCTGCGGTTTCTTCTGGCAGCACCACATCTGTTGCGTCAGGCGTTGCGCCTGTTGAAGAGGAGTTCTCCGGAAAACTATTATCTTCTGGCCGCTGGTGGCAGATTGTTGCGGGCTTTTTCGGGGCGGGCTTGTTGTTGGCATTGACGCCTTGTGTGTTCCCCATGATTCCAATTCTGTCCGGCATTATTGTTGGTAAAAATGCGCATGTTTCGCGCGGTAAAGCCTTCACGCTGTCATTGGCTTATACCTTGGGCATGTGCCTGACTTATACGCTGGCAGGGGTTGCGGCAGGTTTGTCGGGGCAGTTATTGAGCAACGCTTTGCAAACGCCCGCTGCTCTGATCACGGGCGCGTTGATTTTTGTGGTGCTGTCCTTTTCGATGTTTGGCTTTTATGAGTTGAAGTTGCCAAGCGCGGTTGAGAATTACTTTTTTAACTGGAGCCACCGCTTTAAAGGCGGTCATTTGCTTAGCGACTTTCTGATGGGCGCTATTTCTGCACTGATTATTAGCCCGTGCGTGGCCGCGCCGTTGGCGGGTGCCCTGCTTTATATCAGCCAAACCCATGATGTCACGCTGGGCGCAGTGGCTTTGTTTTCACTTTCTTTAGGTATGGGCGTGCCATTGTTGTTGATCGGCGCCTCTGCGGGCACATTATTGCCCAAAGCCGGTGAGTGGATGAATACGATTCGACGTTTGTTTGGTGTGCTAATGCTCGGTGTGGCGATCTGGGTCATCAGCCCGATTTTGCCGGTGGCAGCACAATTGGTGTTATGGGCGGCACTTTGCATTGTGCCTGCGATTTATTTGCGGGCAATTGATCCATTACCTGCCACGGCGGGCACGGTACAGCGCTTATTTAAAGGGTTTGCGGTCATCTTGCTGCTATATGGCATCGCCTTGCTCGTTGGTGCCTGGTCAGGGGCGCGCTCGCCGCTACAACCATTACAAGCCCTGATGGCAAGCTCGCCTGCCAGTGTGCAGCCATTGGCGTTTGAGCGCGTGCATAGCGTGCAAGCACTTGAGCAACGCTTGAAGGCTGCCCATGGCCAGCCGGTGATGCTGGATTTTTATGCTGACTGGTGTGTGTCCTGCAAGGAGTACGAGCAGTTTGTCTTCAGCGACCCCACCGTGCGGGCCGAATTGCAAGGCGTATTACTGTTGCAGGCCGATGTCACAGACAATCGTGCCGAAGATGCGGCGTTATTGAAACAGTTTGCCTTATTCGGGCCGCCCGGCATCGTGTTTTTCAATGCCCAGGGTCAGGCCGTGCAGCCGGTCATTAAAGGCTATCAGGATGCTGAGCGCTTTGTGCGTACCGTCCGCGCGCTAAAGTTAAAGCCAGTGGAGGCGTCACCACATGCGTAATGTTGCCCGCGTGGTCATGACGGTTTTATTGATGGTGGTGCTTGGCAGCGGTTTTCGCTGGTTATATCTTAACCGCCACCAGTTTATGGCAACAGAATCCGCATTGCCGAGCGCGGCTGACATTGCGCCAGTATGGGCCATCACCCTGTTCGATCATGGCGGTAAAGCATATCCACTGGCGCAATATAAAGGCAAGCCGCTTATTTTGAACTTCTGGGCGACCTGGTGTGAGCCTTGCCGCGAAGAAATGCCGGAGATTTCTGCTTTGGCCAGTGCACATCCTCAGATTGCTGTATTGGGCCTGGCGATTGATGAAGCGGCCGCCGTGCATGAGTTTATAGAAAGCACGCCCGTGAGCTATCCCCTGCTGATAGCCGAGAATGAAGGCATGCCATTGGCTGAAACATTGGGTAACCATAAAGGTGTGTTGCCTTATACGGTGGTGATCTCCGCGCAAGGCGAAGTGACGCAGATTTTCTTTGGCCGCGTCAATCGCCAAATGCTGCAAAATGCACTCAAGTTGTAGCGTTTTTCTTGCTTTTTTCTAGTGCGAACAGGCGGTCAAATACCGCCTGTTCGCTGCAAAACTCCTTCAATTGTCGGCTAAATTGGCGACTTTCAATTTTCTCTAAACTGCGAATTTCTCTGGACAAAATGCAATAACTTCGGCAAACTTCGACGCCATGAAGGTTGTACTTTTCTCCATGAGAGGCGTGTGAAATGGGCACCAAATCCATCCTGGTGATTCACGGACCCAATTTAAATATGCTGGGCACCCGTGAGCCGCAGCATTATGGCAGTCAAACACTGGCAGACATTAATCAGCGTTTGCAAGATTTGGCGCGCGCTGATCAGGTGCGTCTGGATACTTTTCAAAGTAATTCTGAAACCGAGATCATTGAGAAAATACACGCACTTTCCGTGAACCGCGTTGATTATGTCATTATCAATCCAGCGGCATTCACACATACCTCCGTTGCCATTCGTGATGCCCTTTCTGCGGTCAATGTGCCGTTTATTGAAGTGCATTTGTCGAATGTGCATGCACGCGAGTCATTCCGTCATCATTCTTATTTCAGCGATATCGCAACCGCAGTGATTTGCGGTTTGGGCGCAGAGGGATACTTCGCCGCATATCGTTACATCCAACAACTCTAATAACATTAAAACATTTACATTCGAGGCTTTTATGGATTTACGCAAACTCAAAAAACTGATTGATCTGGTAGAGGAATCGGGGATTTCCGAACTGGAACTGACCGAGGGTGAGGAAAAAGTACGTATTAGTCGCGCCATGGCGCCTGGCGTTGCGCCGGTCGCACAATATGTGGCTGCCCCGGCCCCGGTTGCGGCACCTGCCGCCGCGCCAGCTGCTGCGCTTGCCGCTGCCCCGGCTGAAGTGCTGGATGGCAAAGTGGTTAAATCACCGATGGTCGGTACTTTTTACCGCGCTTCATCCCCTGATGCCAAATCCTTTGTTGATGTTGGCAGCAGTGTAAGCACTGGCGATACTTTGTGCATTATTGAGGCGATGAAGCTGCTCAATGAAATTGAGAGCGAGTTCTCCGGCACGATTAAAAAGATTTTTGTTGAAAACGGCCAGCCAGTGGAATACGGCGAACCATTGTTCCTGATTGGTTAATCCGCTATGTTTGAAAAAAATCTGATTGCCAATCGTGGTGACCAGCTGCCTGCAGGCAGCGCAACAACGAAGTTAAATTGCGTTGTGGCTGCAAGCCACGCGGCTATTGAGACGCGGAGTTAATAATGTTTGAGAAGATACTGATTGCCAACCGCGGCGAAATAGCCTTGCGTGTGCAACGCGCCTGCCGTGAGCTGGGGATTAAAACGGTGGCGGTGCACTCTGAGGCCGACCGCGATGCTAAATATGTCAAATTGGCCGATGAGTCTGTGTGTATTGGCCCTGCGCCGTCAGCTAAAAGTTACCTGAATATCCCTGCGGTGATCAGTGCTGCAGAAGTGACTGATGCGCAAGCGATTCACCCTGGTTATGGCTTCCTGTCTGAAAACGCAGACTTTGCCGAGCGTGTTGAACAAAGTGGTTTTGTGTTTATCGGCCCGCGTGCCGAAACCATCCGTTTGATGGGGGACAAGGTTTCCGCTAAAGATGCCATGAAAAAAGCGGGCGTGCCTTGTGTGCCAGGCTCTGATGGCGCCTTGAACGACGATCCGGCCGAAATCATGAAAACGGCCAAACGCATTGGCTATCCTGTCATTATTAAAGCCGCTGGTGGCGGTGGCGGTCGTGGCATGCGCGTGGTGCATACCGAAGCGGCGTTGCTGAATGCGGTGAATATGACTAAAGCCGAAGCACAAACGGCTTTTGGTAACCCCATGGTTTACATGGAAAAATTCCTCGAGAATCCGCGCCATATTGAAATCCAGATATTGGCTGACCAGCATGGTAACGCGGTGTACCTGGGTGACCGTGACTGCTCCATGCAGCGCCGCCACCAGAAAATCATCGAAGAAGCGCCTTCGCCACTGTTAACGGAAAGAATCCGTGACAAGATTGGTGAGCGTTGTGCAGAGGCGTGCCGCAAGATTAAATACCGTGGTGCAGGCACGTTTGAGTTCCTATACGAAAATGGTGAGTTCTATTTCATTGAAATGAACACACGTTTGCAGGTGGAGCATACCGTGACCGAAATGATCACGGGTATCGATCTGGTGCAACAACAGATATTTATTGCTGCGGGCGAAAAATTACCGTTCCGTCAGCGCGATATCGTCTTGAATGGTCACGCCATTGAGTGCCGTATTAACGCTGAAGACCCGTACACTTTTGTGCCTTCCCCAGGCTTTATCAACCGCTTCCATATGCCTGGCGGCCCTGGCGTACGCATGGATACCCATGTCTATGGCGGTTATACCGTGCCACCACATTATGACTCCATGATCGGCAAGCTGATCACGCATGGTGCGACCCGCGAACAGGCGATTGCCAGAATGCGCGTGGCTTTGTCTGAGATGTATGTTGAAGGCATCAAAACCAATACTGCGCTGCATTCTGACCTGATGGCCGATTTGGCCTTCCAGCAAGGCGGTACCAGCATTCACTATCTGGAGCAGAAGCTGGGTATCAGCTCGAAATAATGTTGCATTGGCTGTTACTTAAAATTCAATCGACCGAGCCGCAGGCCGAGTCGCTCAGTGACGTGCTCATGGAGCATGGTGCATTGTCTGTCAGCATAGAAGATGCGCACGCCGACACGATGGCCGAGCAGGCCATTTTCGGCGAACCTGGCGATCCGCCGCCCGGTATCTGGGAACAGAATATCGTCACTGCCATGCTGGATGCCGAGGCAGATGTGCAGGCGCTACTGGCGAATGTGCAGTCTGACTTGCAACTGGATGGCTTGAAGTACCAGGTGGAACAGATTGAAGAGCAGGACTGGGTGCGTGCGACACAGGCCCAGTTTGATCCGATCCGCGTGACCGATCAGTTGTGGATTGTGCCTTCATGGCATCAGGCGCCAAATGCCGATGCCATCAATATCGTGCTGGATCCAGGCCTGGCCTTTGGTACCGGTAGTCATCCAACCACGCATTTATGCCTGAGCTGGCTGGCGCAATTGCCCAAGTCTTTATTGGCCAAGGCCAATGTGCTGGATTACGGCTGTGGCTCTGGGATTTTGGCCATTGCAGCTAAAAAGTTAGGTGCGCAGAGTGCCATCGGTGTTGATATTGACGGGCAAGCCGTGATTGCCAGCCGCGATAATGCGGCTAATAATCAGGTGGATGCCGTATTTTATGATTCTGCAGACTACCTGCATGAGCCATTTGATATTGTGGTGGCCAATATTCTCTCCAGTGCGCTGATGGTATTGGCGCCAGTGATTGCCAAATCTTGCAAAAGTGGCGGCAAAGTTGCATTATCCGGCATATTGGATAGCCAGCAAGACATCTTGCTGGCACGTTACTCAGAGTGGTTTGAAATGGATGCCCCCGTCCAGCAAGATGGATGGGTCTTGCTGACGGGAAGCAGAAAATGTCCTTGATTACGGCCTGCCCGGCCTGCCAAACACAATTCGAAGTCACTGACGAACAATTGCAAGCCTATGCAGGCAAGGTGCGCTGTGGCGAATGCGACCATGTGTTTGATGCTGGCTCGCATTTGCTATCGTCAATTACGCCACCCTTGCCGGCCGCCGATACGACTGAAGTGGCCAGCGATGCCGCCGTGTATTTTAAAGTGAGTGCCGAAGCGGCACAAAGCGACAATACCTCCGTAGTGCCAGATTTTTCGCTGCGACCAGACCTGCCATTAGACGATGTTTTTTCCACGCCATTGCATGCAGAAGGCGCGGATTCAGAACCTGTTATCCCGGCATTTTTACGTGATATCTCCCTTGCCGATGAGCGGCCAGTGCCCGTGGAAAGCGCTGCCAGCCAACGTGTGTTTATCGCGCTAGTAGGCGCCCTGCTGTTACTGCTTGGCTTGCAATTAACTTATTTCTCGCGCACCAGTCTGGCGGCCACTTACCCGCAAACCAAATCGCTCTTGCTGGCATTGTGCAAGCCGCTGCATTGTGACATCGGTGTGCCGCGCGAGATTGCCCAGTTGACCATTGATGACGCTGATATTCAGGAGCATAAAGAGCGTCAGGGCGTGCTCATTTTTTCCAGTGTGCTGATGAATCATGGCAGCGTTGCGCAGGCTTACCCTACAGTAGAACTGACGCTGACCAATACCGCTGATGAGCCGGTGCTGCGTAAAACTCTCGCACCATCGGAGTATTTGCCTGCCGCGGTCAAGGTTGCCGATGGACTGGCCCCGCAGCAAGAGCAAGCAGTGAAAACCTTGCTCGGCGTCGATGAAAAACTGGTCACCGGTTTCCGCGTCGCCATCGCTTACTAAGTACTCCCGTATTTAGCGGCGAGCAAGTTACGCCTGCGTTGCACCCACTTCCATCATTACTTTTCCCAGCACCTCAATAGCGGCGGTGCGTACAAAGCTTTTACGCCAGGCCAAGGCAATGCGTCGGCTAGGCGCCGGTTTGCTAAACGGGATGACCCGGATCAGCGGATTTTGATAGCGTGATACGGTTGCCATGGCCGGTAATACCGTGATGCCCAGGTTGGAAGCCACCATATTACGTATCGTCTCCAGTGAATTCCCTTGTAATACCTCCCCTTTACGGCTCAACTCCGGGCAGGCCTGCGTCACCTGGTTACTAAAACAATGACCAGTATTCAACAACAACACTTTCTCGTTACTTAACTCATCGGCGTGAATGGTCTTGCGCGCCGCCCATGGGTGGCTCACCGGCACGACGACATTAAAATCTTCATCGTAAAGCGGGATGGTTTCAATGCCAGGCACATCAAACGGCAAAGCAATGACGGCGGCATCAATGACACCATTTTTGAGTTGCTGCTCCAGGGTCGCGGTAATGTTTTCTTCCACCTCCAGCGGCATATGCGGTGCCGTTTTTATCAATGGCGGAATGATTTCCGGCAGCAAGTAAGGCCCTACCGAGTGAATCATGCCCAGTTTAAACAGGCCGTTGAGCGGGTCATTGCCATGTTTGGCCATGTCTTTGATTTTGGCCGCCTGCTCCAGCACGATATTCGCCTGCGCAATAATCTGCTCGCCGATCACGGTGGGTGTGACCTCATTGCGGTTGCGTTCAAACAATGACACGCCTAGTTCTTCTTCCAGCTTTTTAATACCCAGGCTCAGCGCGGGTTGGGTGACAAAACATTTTTCGGCTGCGCGGCGAAAATTACGTTCTTGTGCCACGGCTAACACAAACTTCAATTCAATCAGGGTCATGGCGGTGCTCTAATAAGGTGATGGCTGCTAGTGTAATTCTATTAATTTTATTAATCAATAATATCAAAACATACAATTATACAAATTAATATCGGTTGCCTAGAATGCAAGTCATGTACTCACTCGTACTTCATTCATAAGGAGAAAACATGTTGGCCTGGCTGTATACCGAACCGCCTGATTTGCAGGAAACATTGGCGGCTTACGCTGCCTGCTTTTAATCAGCAACAAGATTGCTTTGATCAATTGGACGATGAACTATTATCGCAATAATGAAGAAGTAGTATATTGATCATCTGGTCATCTCTGGAGCCTGGGTGATCATAATCAAAAAAGGAGCTTAAAAATGGAGAATAAACAACACGCGACCGGCAAGTGTCCTTTTAGCCATGGGGCAATTACCGCCAGCGGCCAATCCAATACCAATTGGTGGCCCAATGCTTTAAATCTGGATATCCTGCATCAGCAAGATCGCAAGACTAATCCGCTGGGGGAGGCTTTTGATTATCGCCAGGCTGTCGCTACCCTCGATGTGGCGGCCGTGAAAAAAGACCTGCATGCTTTAATGACCGACAGCCAGGCATGGTGGCCAGCTGATTGGGGGCATTATGGCGGCTTAATGATTCGCCTGACCTGGCATGCGGCCGGGACTTATCGTGTAGCGGATGGCCGTGGCGGCGCTGGTACCGGTAACCAGCGTTTTGCGCCACTCAATAGCTGGCCGGATAACGTGAACCTCGACAAGGCGCGTCGCCTGCTGTGGCCAGTGAAGAAGAAATATGGCAATAAACTGTCCTGGGCGGATTTGATTGCGCTGGCAGGCACTATTGCTTATGAGTCCATGGGCCTGAAAACGTTTGGTTTCGCTTTTGGCCGTGCCGATATCTGGCATCCGGAAAAAGATATTTACTGGGGTAACGAAAAAGAGTGGCTGGCCAAAACCGGTAGCGAAGGTAATCGTTATTCCGGCCAGCGCGATCTCGAAAACCCGCTTGCAGCGGTGATGATGGGTCTGATCTATGTCAATCCAGAAGGTGTGGATGGCAATCCTGACCCATTAAAAACAGCGCACGATATCCGTGAAACTTTTGCCCGCATGGCCATGAATGATGAAGAAACTGTGGCATTGACGGCAGGTGGTCACACAGTGGGCAAGGCACACGGCAACGGCCAGGCCAGCAATCTGGGTGCCGACCCTGAAGCCGCCGATGTGCATGAGCAAGGCCTGGGCTGGAACAACCACTCGACACGTGGCGTTGGCCGTGACTCAGTCACCAGCGGCATTGAAGGCGCCTGGACCACACACCCGACGCGTTGGGATAACGGCTATTTTGCCATGCTGTTTAACCACGAATGGGCGCTTAGCAAGAGCCCGGCTGGTGCATGGCAGTGGACGCCTGTGAGCATCAAGGAAGAAGACAAACCGGTCGATGTTGAAGATCCTAGCATTCGCTATAACCCGATTATGACCGATGCTGACATGGCCATGATTAAAGACCCGGCTTATCGTCAGATTTCGGAGCGTTTCCGTGATGACCAGGCATACTTTTCCGAGGTATTTGCCCGTGCCTGGTTCAAGCTGACACACCGCGATCTGGGGCCAAAAGCCCGTTATATTGGTCCAGATGTGCCGCAGGAAGACCTGATCTGGCAAGACCCGGTGCCTGCCGGCAATGCACTGAGCGAGGCGGATGTTGCTGCTTTGAAAACACAAATTCTCGGCAGCGGCCTGACCACGGCTGAGCTGGTTGCTACCGCCTGGGACAGCGCCCGTACTTTCCGTGCGTCGGATTATCGTGGCGGTGCCAATGGGGCGCGTATTCGTCTGGCGCCGCAAAAAGACTGGGTAGGCAATGAGCCAGTCCGGTTACAGAAGGTGCTGGCTGTGCTGCAAGGGATTCAGCAAGCGTTTGGCAAACCAGTCAGTCTGGCCGACCTGATTGTGCTGGCAGGCACTGCCGCAGTTGAGCAAGCAGCCAAGGTGGCAGGTGTTGAGGTGAAAGTACCATTTACTGCAGGCCGTGGCGATGCTACTGCCGAGCAGACCGATGCGGAGTCTTTTGATGTGCTGGAGCCAGTGCATGATGGTTACCGCAACTGGCTGAAAGCGGATTATGTGCCCAGCCCGGAAGATATGTTGCTTGATCGTACACAACTGATGGGATTGACGGCGCCAGAAATGACGGTGCTGATAGGTGGCCTGCGGGTGCTGGATACCAACCATGCCGGAAGCAAGCATGGCGTGTTTACCGATAGGCCGGGCGTGCTCAGTAACGACTTCTTTGTTAACCTGACGGACATGCGTTATACATGGGTGCCAACAGGGCAAAACCTGTATGAAGTGCGTGACCGCAGCACGGGAGCAGTGAAGTGGACTGCGACACGTGTGGATCTGGTGTTCGGCTCCAACTCGATACTGCGTGCTTATGCTGAGCTGTATGCGCAAGACGATGCCAAGCAGAAATTTGTGCAGGATTTTGTGGCTGCCTGGACGAAAGTCATGAATGCAGATCGGTTTGATTTGAAGTAATCGCAGTTTATAAAAGCGAAAGCGCCTTGAGAAATCTAGGCGCTTTTTTATTTGTGGATCGGATCTCGTAGAGAAGGTAATTCTTAGGTTTGTGTATTTATGTGGTGTTGCTTTTCGCCTTTTTGGCNNCAGAAAGTGACTCGCCAACAAGGCGAAAGAGAGTAAATCAATGAAGAACAACCTTTTGTTCAAATCTGGTATCACATGGATTCCAGTCACGTCGGAATGGCACAGATAACCGTATACATTCCGCTAAGTCACCAAACGCTAAATTTATGACTAAATATTTCAGGGTATGACTGATCCTGCTAATTTTCCCAACACCCCGCAAGTCCTTTGCAGTGTCTGCTAGAATACAGCCATGGATATTTATTTGATGCTGAAGGCCGTGATCATGGGCCTGGTCGAAGGCGCGACCGAGTTTATTCCTGTCAGTAGTACTGGACATCTGATCATTACCGGGGAGTGGCTGGATTTTCTCTCTAAAGATAAACGCGATGTGTTTGAAATTATTATCCAGCTGGGCGCGATCCTGGCGGTCTGCGTGGAGTATCGCCAGCGTCTCTGGAATACGGTGCAGCGCATTCAAACCGACACCAACGCTCAACATTTTGTACGCAACCTGATCATCGCCTTTTTACCTGCTGCGCTGATCGGCCTGGCATTTCATCATCAAATTAAAGAACATTTGTTTTCCTCATTCACGGTGGGAATTGCGCTGGTCGTTGGCGGCATACTGATTTTACTGATTGAAAGATTTGCGCCTGAAGGTCAGACACGGGAAATTGACCAGATCACGGCCAAGCAAGCATTACAGATTGGTTTTGCTCAGTCGCTGGCCTTGTTCCCCGGCATGTCACGCTCAGGGGCTACCATCTTGGGTGGCATGTGTTTTGGCCTGAGCCGCCAGACTGCGACTGAGTTTTCATTCTTTCTGGCGTTGCCGATTATGTTTGCGGCGACCGGGCTGGATTTATACCAGGCGCGTGATTTGTTGTCTGCTGATGATGCGCTGATCTTTTTAATCGGCTTTGTGGTCTCATTTTTGTCTGCGCTGGTGGTGATTCGTGCGTTGATCCGTTTCGTGGCCCAGCATTCATTTGCGGTGTTTGCCTGGTATCGCATCGTATTTGGTATTCTGATATTGGCCTTTTTTGCACATTAATCTGTTTAAGGTGTGAGTCATGAATCGTGCGCTGTTAAAAAAAATTGTGTTAGGCATCGTTGCGCTGCTGGCGGTGCTGCTATTGGTGGTGGTTTACCTAGCGGTGACCTTTAATCCTAATGATTACAAGCCAACCGTGATTCAGTTGGTAAAAGACAAAAAACAGCGCACGCTGGATATCAAGGGTGACATTAAACTCAGTTTCTGGCCAAAAATCGGAGCTGATTTAGGTGAAATCACTTTGTCCGAGCACCAGTCCGATAAACAATTTGCTGCCATTAAAAGCGCCAAAGTGGCGCTGGCGGTATTGCCCCTGCTCAAAAAAGAAATCGTGGTGGATACCGTTTACCTGGATGGTGCGCAGGTCAATGTGATCCAGCATGCCGATGGCAGCTTCAACTTTGATGATTTGCTGAGCAAGGAAGAGGAAGAGTCACAGCAGATTAATTTTGATGTGCAAGGCGTCAAAATCACTAACACCCAAGCCAGTTTTAGCAATGAAGGCACCGGGGCTAAATATAGTGTAGACCAGTTTAACCTGACCACCGGTCAGGTGGCGTTGAAAAAGCCGTTTGATGTGGCGACAGATTTTCACCTGGCGGCTAACCAGCCTGCCATCGATGCGAAAGCGGCGATCAAGGTCAATATCATGGCTGACCCGGAAGGTAAGCATTTTGTTGTTAAAGGCTTAGACGCACAATTAAAGGGTGCGCTGCTGGATGGGCAGGACGTCACAGTCACTGCGCAAGGCTCAGTGGATGTTGATGCGGCGAAAACAGCATTGGATGTATCTGGCCTGAAACTGGCCATGCAAGGCAACTTTAAAGGCGCTCAGCGCGATGTCGGCGTACAGGCGCCTGCCTTGACAGTAAATCCAACGCTCATCAGTAGCGACAAAGTATTGCTGTCACTCAAGCAGAAAGATGCCAGCGGCGATGTGGACTTGGCCGTGGTACTGGCTGAATTAAAGGGTAATCAACAGGCAGTGGAAAGCAAAGGCATTACAGCGGATATTAATGTCAATGCGGGTGCGCGCAAAGTGGAAGGTCACTTCGCATCCCCGGTGAAAGCTAATCTGACCGACCTGATTTTTGAAGTACCTGCGTTGGCTGGCAAATTTGATATTAAAGACCCGGCTTTGCCTAATGGTGCCATGCAGGGCCAGTTCAAGCTGGCAGCCAATGCCAATGTGAAGCAGGAGCAGGTTAAAACCACGTTTGACTTAGCGCTGGCGGAAACCAAACTGAATGGCGATGTGAGTGTCGCCGGTTTCAGTACGCCGCATATTGGTTTCAAGCTGCATGCTGATACTTTGAACTTGAACGCGCTGCTCGGTAATGCAGGTGGTAAAAAAGACGTTGCAGCGAGCAGCACTAAAGCCAGCACCAAAGCAGATAAACCTGCCGACCTGAGCGCGTTAAAAACCTTGTTCCTTGATGGCAGCATCAATATCGGCAAGATTTTATACAGTCCCTATACCTTGAGTGGTCTCAATGTTGGCATCAAAGCCGATGGACAAAAGCTCGCCTTGCAAGGTCTGGATGTCAAACTGGATGACACGCGTATTCAAGGTAATGTCGGGGTTAGCCAGTTCAGCAAGCCTTTATATACGTTTGACCTCAATATAGACAAGCTGGATTTGAATCGCTACTTGCCGCAATCGACGGCCAGCGCCAGTGAAAGCAAACCTGCTGACAAAGCGGCCGATAAGACTGAGCAACCGATTGATTTGTCTGCCTTGAAAGCACTGAATGCGCAAGGCAGTATCCGTGTGGGCTGGTTGAAATATGGCAAAACAGAAGCTAAAAACCTGAATATCGGTTTGAAAGCACAAGATGGGCTGGCGAGTCTGGATCCGCTGAATGTGGATGTTTATCAGGGCACGGTGCGCGGCGCAGTCAAGCTGGATGCGCGCGCGACCCCTGCGCTGGCGATTCAGCAAAGCCTGCAAAATATCGCCGTCGGCCCGTTGCTGGTCGACACTATTAATAATGACATGCTGTCTGGCAACGGTAACTTGAATTTAAATGTGACAGCGCAAGGTAATACGGTGACGGCGCTAAAAAAGTCACTGGGCGGCTCGGTTGATTTGCGTATGGCTGAAGGCGCCGTGAAAGGCTTTGATCTGGCTGGCGCGATCCGGGACGCCAAAGGCAAGCTGAATGTGCTCAAAGGCCAGTCGAATGCCGATGCAGATAAAGGCAAAAAAACAGACTTTAGTGAGCTGACGGCAACGTTTAATATCAAAAACGGTGTTGCGCATAATGACGACCTGGCTATGAAGGCGCCGGTTTTTCGGTTGACCAAGGGCGAAAGCAAGGGCGATATCGATATTGGCAAAGAGCAGATTAACTATCTTGCCAAGCCAACGCTGGTCAATTCGCTCAAAGGTCAGGGGGGTAAAGATGCCGAACAGCTTGGTAGCGTGGGTGTGCCGGTTAAAATAACGGGCACTTTTGCCGCGCCTAAATTTGGTATCGATATGGCCGCGCTGGGGCAAGCATTGGCGAAATCCGTGGCACTGGATGCGCTCTCCGAAAAACTTGGTGGCACGAAGGCAGATGCTTTAAAAGGATTGCTCAATAGTAAGTCATCCAGCGATAGTACGGGTGGTGATGCAGCCAAATCCGAGAGCGGGACGACAACGGAGCCTGCCAAGCCTGCCGACCAGCTCAAACAAAAGGCTTTGAAAAAGCTGTTGAACTTCTAGCTGTGAGTGTGTTTGCTGAAAAATTAATCGCCTGGCAACAGGCGTATGGCCGCCATGATTTGCCGTGGCAGCAAACGCGTGACCCTTACGCCGTGTGGGTGTCTGAAATCATGCTGCAACAAACGCAGGTTTCGGCCGTCATTGGCTACTATGACCGCTTTATGCAGCGTTTTCCCACCATCGCCAGTCTGGCCGAGGCTGAGCAGGACGAGGTGATGCGTCATTGGAGTGGTTTGGGCTATTACTCCCGCGCACGTAATCTGCATCATGCTGCGCAGACTATCATGCGTGAGCATAGTGGTATTTTTCCAACAGATTTCGATACCATCCAGACACTTAAAGGCATAGGCCGCTCAACGGCTGCCGCGATTAGTGTATTCGCTTTTAATCAGCGCCAGACCATTTTAGATGGCAATGTTAAGCGTGTGCTGGCCAGGTTGTATGCGGTAGATGGCTGGCCAGGCTTGCCCGAAGTTGAAAAAAAACTGTGGCAAATTGCTGAAGCGTTATTGCCTGATGATGGTTTGCCAGCGTATGTGCAAGGCTTAATGGACTTTGGTGCGACCTTCTGCACGCGCAGCAAACCGCGGTGCGATGATTGCCCTATGCAGGATCAGTGTCAGGCATATCAACAACAGCGTGTGGCTCAGCTGCCCGCCTCTAAACCGCGCAAAGCATTGCCAGAAAAGCAGGTCACCATGCTGATGATTGTGGATGCGGGTGAGATTTTGCTGGAGCGTCGGCCCAATCAGGGGATATGGGGAGGGTTATGGAGCCTGCCTGAATTATCTTCTACGCAAATAGCCGTGCCGCATGTGCAGGATAGCCTGGGATTGGAAACCGAGACACTCGAAGTGTTGCCAGTGTTGTGGCATACCTTTACACATTTCAAACTTGAAATTACGCCGCAACCATTACAGCTGACCGGGCGACGGCCTGCCCTCCCCCCTCATATGCAGTGGCTGACCTTCTCTGACGCGATTTCAGCGGCACTGCCAACGCCTGTGCGCACTTTAATTAAAGCGTTCAAACAGCCTTAGGCGGGTGCCTAGAGGTTTGCGAGTCGAAATACATGGGTGGCCAACTCGGCCTGATTGTTCTTGAGATGTTTTAATAAAGAAGGCGCGCTATCAGGTTTCACCAGCGCTTTTGTGTAAATCACAGGCAACTCAAAAATAGCGATTTCGCGCTCAACAATATTCAAGTTCGCGTGCGCAGAACCTTGAATCACATCCATAAGCTTGTCGTAGACATTATCCGTGACGCGGGTGTAAGGGAATAAAATCCAGAAGTCAGTGCCTTCCCTGCCGACCAGATCTGAACGTCTAAACGAACGCTGCAAATCGTGTGTCAAAGAAGAGAGCTGGCGCAATGCCTCAGGCGCGCCATAAGCCTCGCCCAGGCTGTTGTCATCCCCATAGGCAATTCTCACCAGGGCGACATTGAAGTCATCAGAGTGTCTGATCAGCACTTGGCAAATCCAGTCTAATGTATCTATAAAACGACTACATAACTGAATGTCAGAAATCATGAGAAGCCCCGGTTAGAATCATATATAAAGGTATGGACAGCAAAAGACACTGTTAAACATTGCTATCCTAGCAGAAACTTTTAGATAAATTCAGTTTGAACAGCCTAGTAAAACCGCTCCTTTTCATAACCTTGCAATTTCCAGAACTAGTCAGACTGTTGCAATTCTGCAACAAATCAAACTTGCGCTAAGCAATTTGACGTATTCACTTGCGCCCAAAGCCCTGCATTTGCAAAAATTGCTCTGACCTTGTTGGAAATGCTTTAAGTGATTCCGCAGGAGTTCTCGAGTATGAGCGTTTTTGCGCTCATCTTAAAAAGCAATATCCTTACACAAGTTGTGAAAACAACATTTTTGGAGATTCGTATGAATACAAAATTGAACGTTGCAGTTGCAGCAGCTCTGTTCGCTGCCGCTACTGGCGCACAAGCTGGCATCACTATCCCAGCTGGTGACTGGACTCTGGACATCGGTGGCGTTGTAAACGCTTACTACACTCACACTAGCTTCAGCGGTGATGACTCTGCTGCTGGCGAGTACAAAAATGGTGACAGCGTAGCTAACATCACTACAGGTTTGCTGCCAAACTACCTGAGCGTTTCTGGTAAAACACGTCAGAACGACCTGGATGTTGGTTTCACAATCAGCATCAACCCAGGTGCTTCTACAACACAAGCTGGTAAGCAATCTTCACAACAAGAAAACCGTCAAGCATTCTTGACTTTCGGTGATGCTTCATGGGGTTCTATCAAGCTGGGTAAAGATCTGGGCATTTACGCTTCAGACGCTATCTTGAACGACCAAACTCTGTTGGGCGTTGGTTCTGCTGCTGGCTCTTTGGCTGGCAACACAACAACTTTGGGTCGTATCGGCCGTGGTTTCATGTATGCTGACTGGAAAGCACAAGTTGCTTACACCTCACCAAACTGGAACGGTTTCCAATTCACAGCTGGTTTGACACAAGGCTGGAACGCAATCGCTGCTAACGGCGGTGTTGGTTCTACTGACCGTGCTGGTTCACAAACTGCGTACGAAGGTAAAGCTTCTTACGAGTGGACAGGTGATGTAGCTGGTAAAGTTTGGGCATCTGCTATCAGCCAAAAGGTTGAAGGTTTAGCTGGTGCTTCAACAACTGCATCAGTTGCAGATCTGGGTACTGGTGTAGTGACAACTACAACAACTGCAGGTACTAACTTCGGTAGCGAGCGTGCTTACGCATGGGATATCGGTACTAGCCTGAAATTTGCTGACTTCGGTCTGGTTGGTTACTACGGCCAAGGTAAAGGTATCGGCCAAACAGTTCAGTTTGCTGGTGGTTTCGATGCTAACGGCAAACGTCGTGACTCTGACCAATGGTACGTACAAGGTTCTTACACTGTTCCAGGCGTAGGTACTAAGTTGGCTGCTTCTTACGGTGAATCTACATTGGACGGTAACGGTGCTGACACATTCAGCGACGTTAAAGCTAACATGTGGACAGTTGGTGCTTACCACCCTCTGACAAAACACCTGAACTTGGTTGCTGAATACTCTGTTGCTAAAGACGAAACAAACAATCGTACTGTTGCAGATACAGATGTTAAAGCAAAAACCATCTCTCTGGGTGCGATCCTGTTCTTCTAGTTTAATTGCAGTTTAACTGCTTAAATTAAAAGTCAGAAAAACGGCAACTTCGGTTGCCGTTTTTTTATCTCAATAAAAGCTTATCTGCTGATAGTGGTTAATAAATTATGAATTTGTATCCTGTTACGATCGTTGAAAATTTTTATGAAGACCCAGACGCAGTAAGGACTTTTGCGCTGAATCAGAAATACCAATATCGCCATCAATTGAAAGATGTACCTTACGTATTTCCAGGGGCTCGCACAAAAGATTTATCCGTCATTAATAAGCCTTTATTTGAGAAGCTGAGCACAAAAATCATCTCGTTATTTCATAACTCAGAATATGAGCATATGCGCTGGGCAATTTCGACCAACTTTCAGAGTGTGAGTGAAGATTATGGTAGAGGTGTAATTCACACTGATGGTAATGCGGTGTTTGCAGCCGTATTGTATTTAAGTCCAGATGCGCCACTCGATTCAGGCACCTCACTGTTCAGGCCAAATAAGAGTTTTGATCAAGATGCCTATGAGAAAGCGTTAAAGGTAAACGATAAGCGCTTTGCAGACGGGACAGTGAAGATGGATACCGCTTATCACAGCATGTTCGATGAAATCGTACGCATCAATAATGTGTATAACACTTTGATTTTGTATGAAGGCCGTCACTTTCATGCCGCAAATAACTTCTTTGGCAAAACCTTAAAAGACTCACGCTTGGCGCAAGTCTTTTTTGTCAGCAGTATTGATGCGCAGAAACACAGCTCATTCCCACTATGGCGTAGCCAGCAGGTGCATATCTAATTTAATCGTCTATCCCTAATTCCTGGATTTTGCGCGTCAGCGTATTGCGTCCCATGCCTAGCTGATTGGCCGCTTCAATGCGACGGCCATCGGTATGGGCCAAGGCTCGCGTGATAAGGATGCGTTCAAACTCCTTGGTTTTTGCATCCAGGATATTGGTTTCGCCTCGATTGAGCGCATCTGTAACTTCTTGCGCTAATGCTTCTTGCCAGGAGCCGCCCGTGTTGTGCTTGCCGGTATCTTCTTTCAGTTCTGGTGGCAGGTCATTCACGTCTACGTTCTGGCCGGGTGCCATGACAGTGAGCCAGTGACAGACGTTTTCCAGTTGGCGGACGTTACCGCTCCAATTCACTGACATCAGGTATTTGATGGCCGCTTGGGATAATTGTTTAGGCTCTACACCCAGCTGTTGAGCGCTGTGGGCGAGAAAATGCTTGGTCAGCAAGGGGATGTCTTCCCTGCGCTCGCGCAAAGGCGGCAGGCGCAGGCGGATGACGTTTAAGCGGTGAAACAAGTCTTCACGGAACAGGCCTTGTTTAACGCGCTCTTCCAGATCCTGGTGCGTGGCCGCAATGACGCGTACATTGACCTTGATTGGCTGGTGGCCGCCGACCCGATAGAACTGGCCATCGGATAGCACGCGCAATAAGCGTGTTTGCAAGTCTGCAGGCATGTCGCCGATTTCATCCAGAAATAAGGTGCCGTTGTCTGCCTGCTCAAAGCGCCCTCTTCTGGCCGCTGCGGCGCCGGTAAACGCGCCGCGTTCGTGGCCAAACAATTCGGATTCCAGCAAATCTTTAGGGATTGCTGCGGTGTTAATCGCGATAAATGGTTTGTCTGCACGTGGGCTATGTCTGTGCAGCGCGCTGGCGACCAACTCTTTACCGCTGCCAGACTCACCATTGATGAGTACCGTTGAATGTGAGCGGCTCAAGCGACCAATGGCGCGGAACACCTCTTGCATGGCTGGTGCCTGACCGATAATTTCTGGCGATGGGCCGGTGTCTTCGACGGCTTCAACCGATTGGCGCATGCTCTCTTCAACCGCACGTTTGATAATTTCAATGGCTTGGTCGACATCAAAAGGCTTGGCCAGATATTCAAAGGCGCCACCCTGAAATGCCGCCACTGCACTTTCCAGGTCGGAGTAAGCAGTCATGATAATGACGGGGATATCCGGAAAGCGCTGTTTTACCTCTGACAGAAAGTCCAGCCCGGAGCCGTTAGGCATGCGAATGTCGCTGACAATCACTTGTGGTTGCTCGCGGTTTAAGGCATTCAGTGCTTCTGCAGGGGACGAGAAGGTTTTGAAATCAAAGTCTGTGCGTGCCAGTGCTTTTTCAAACACCCAGCGGATGGATTTGTCGTCGTCTAAGATCCAGATTGGTTTCATAGCTATTTCTCGTCAATTATTATGCTGATGATTTTAATTGCGTACTTTCAATCGGTAGCAATATATGAAAGGTTGTTTTGCCTGGCTGTGAATCGCAATCTATCATGCCATGGTGCTGCGTAATAAATGTTTGCGCCAACGCTAGCCCCAGGCCTGTGCCGCCTTCGCGACCAGAAACCAGAGGGTAAAAAATACGTTCTTTAATGCCTGCCGGGATGCCAGGGCCGTTATCAATAATTTCAAGATGGATACCAACGCGGTAGCGTTTCCTGGCCAGCGTAATCTGGCGTTCTGCACGCGTGCGGAAGGTAATGCTTGCGCTTTCCGTCTGGCTTTGTTGCATGGCTTGCGCGGCGTTGCGGGCGATGTTCAGCACCGCCTGAATCAACTTTTCGCGGTCGCCTATTAGCTCGGGCAGGCTGGTATCATAATCGCGAATGACGCGGATATGATTGGGGGATTCCGCCAGCAATAAACTGCGTACGCGTTCCAATACTTCATGAATGTTGGTCGGCTCGTATTTGGGTACGCGATGGGGCGCCAGCAGCCTATCCATCAAGCTGTGCAGGCGATCCGCCTCTTTAATAATGACTTGCGTGTATTCTTTCAGGCTGGCTTGTGGCAGCTCGAATTCAAGCAATTGCGCTGCGCCGCGCAAACCACCCAAGGGGTTGCGGATTTCGTGTGCCAGATTGCGCAACAACTCTGAGTTGGCTTGCTGTTGAATCAGCATGCGCTCTTCGCGCGCAATGCGCAATTGCTGGTCCATTTGCACAAACTCCAGGATCAGCATGTCCTCTGGCGTTTGGTTGAACGTGGTTGAAATGGGTGTGACGGTACAAGTGACCGCCGTGGTGTGCCCGCGTTGTGTGGTCAGCGTGAACTCGTGTTCCCGAAAGGGACCTTGAGTTTGTATGGCATTGGTGACTGCCATTTGCAGAATCTCGCAATTCACGAATACATCGTGAATGTGCAGGCCGTGAATTTGGTTGGCGCTAAACGCGAACAGTATCTCTGCACTCGAGTTTGCATAGGTTACTTCCAGCTGGTTATTGAGCAGAATCACTGCTGTTGCAATGTGCTCTAAACCGCTAAACCCGTGGGGAGATTTTTGAACCATATCCTAAGCTTGTTAAAAAGAGTGAATCACGCCCTGTTTTAAAGCAAAAGCCAAGCCAATTCTAACTCAGGTGTCAAAAATGGTTTAAAGAATTCCCAAAATGGTGCGTTTACAGATTAAGTTCTTTGTTGAGTAGCTCGATGTTACGCTCATGGGCCTGAATTTCGGCTTCAATCACATGTAGTTTTTCATCGTATTTTGCGACGTTTCTAAAGGTTTTTCCATTGGCGCCTTTATAGACTTCGGGCGTATTTTGCGCCTCTTCGTAGAGCTGTTTTGCATGTTCAAGTGCTTGTTTTTCTTGCTCTAATTCACTCATGAGCAATTCGCGGCGTTTTTGGTCGCGCTGGTTTTGCGTCTGGTTATCCACTTTGGGGAAATTAGCCGGAGAGGGGGCTTTTGCGCTAGGTTTTTTTTCACGCGCAACGGGTGGTGGCTCCGCCGTTTTTGGGCCGCTAATGACCAATTCTGCTTTGCTGTGACCTTCTGGCTTGATATTGGTGTAAGTGGTCACACCATTGCTGTCCGTATACTTGTAGATATCCGCCAGGCAGCTGCTTGATGCCAGTACAAAAGCGAGAACGTAAAAAAGTCTTTTCATGGCAATAGTTTAGAGTAGATTGTTGAGGTTATCAACGTGTGTTTACTGCAAAAGGTTGACGATGCTGAGTGTGCATAAAAAAACAGGGCAGCCTAAGCTGCCCTGTTTTGGTGCGTCTCTTGCGATTAGCAGGAGTAGTACAAACCAAACTCAACAGGGTGTGGTGTTTGACGCAATTTGGTAACTTCTTCCATTTTTAATGCAATGTAAGAGTCAATCCAGTCATCAGTGAACACACCACCGCGTGTCAGGAACTCGCGGTCTTTGTCCAGGTACTCAAGCGCTTGCTCCAATGAAGAACACACGGTTGGAATCAATGCATCTTCTTCTGGTGGCAGATGGTACAAGTCTTTTGTCGCTGGTTCACCTGGGTGAATTTTGTTCTGAACGCCGTCCAGGCCAGCCATCAGCAAAGCTGAGAAAGCCAGGTATGGGTTGGCAATCGGGTCTGGGAAGCGAGCTTCAACACGACGTGCTTTGTCTGAATGTACGAATGGGATACGGATCGCAGCAGAACGGTTTTTAGCAGAGTAAGCCAGTTTTACCGGTGCTTCGTAATGTGGCACCAGGCGCTTGTATGAGTTAGTGCCTGGGTTAGTGATCGCGTTCAATGCGCGCGCGTGTTTGATGATGCCGCCGATGTAGTACAGGGCGAAATCGCTCAAACCAGCATAGCCGTTACCTGCAAACAGGTTTTTGCCATCTTTCCATACGGATTGATGCACGTGCATACCAGAACCGTTATCGCCAAACATTGGTTTAGGCATAAAGGTTGCAGTTTTACCGTAAGCGTGCGCGGTGTTGGTCACTACGTATTTCAGGATTTGTGTCCAGTCAGCACGTTGTACCAATGTTGCAAATTTAGTACCGATTTCACATTGACCAGCAGTCGCCACTTCGTGGTGATGCACTTCAACAGGCACGCCCAACTCTTCCAGTGTCATCACCATCGCAGAGCGGATGTCGTGCAATGAGTCGACTGGAGGCACTGGGAAGTAGCCGCCTTTAACGCCTGGACGGTGGCCTGTGTTGCCGCCTTCGAATTTTTCACCTGATGACCAGGCTGCTTCTTCGGAGTTGATCTTAACGAAGCTACCACCCATGGTGGCATCCCATTGTACGCTGTCAAAAATGAAGAACTCTGGCTCAGGACCGAAGTAGGCTGTGTCGCCCAGGCCGCTGGATTTCAGGTAGGCTTCAGCGCGTTTCGCCAAGCTACGTGGGTCGCGGTCGTAACCTTTACCATCTGTAGGGTCAACAACATCACAGGTTAAAACCAATGTTGGCTCGTCAAAAAACGGGTCAATGTATGCGGTGCTTGCATCAGGCATCAGTTGCATGTCAGAGGCTTGAATGCCTTTCCATCCAGCGATGGAAGAGCCGTCAAATGCATGGCCTTCAGTAAATTTATCTTCGTCGAAGTGAGAAACTGGCACAGTCACGTGCTGCTCTTTACCTCTGGTATCGGTAAAACGGAAATCAACAAATTTGATGTCGTTTTCTGCAACCAATTTCATTACGTTTGCAACGGACATTACATTCTCCTCAATGATCAAGGTCTAAATTTTAAGTTGCACACGCAAAAAGCGGGGCATGTTGCGGATGTCCCGTAACGTGAGCAAGTGTCAAACAATGGATAGTTGGAATTCAGCCGGATGACCGAATCCCAGGAAATCTCAATGTGTAATATTAGCAGGAAGCATGCCACGCCAAAATAACCATTTTGCATGGTTAAGGGGTATCTTACATAAAATTATAAAAACATCATGCACTATTTGTGTGCAATGCAACAAATTGAGCACCAAAATTGTGCATTGTGATTTTGACTTGCTTTCGCGGGTATACTCGCCGTTTTAGTCCTTGTGTGAATGAATGAAGGTGTGATTTGGAAAGCGTAGAAAATATCTTAACTCAGGCCCATGCCCGCGCCTCACAAACTGGCTTGTCATATGCGGGTGCGGTGACGCCGCAAGAAGCCTACGCATTGATTAGCCAGAATAGCGAAGCGGTGTTGGTCGATGTACGCTCACGCGCGGAGTTGGAGTTGGTCGGGCGTGTGCCTGTTGCGACCCATGTAGAGTGGGCGTTTTACCCTGGCATGGTGGCAAATGCCGAGTTTGCTGCACAATTGCAAGCGCAAGTGGATAAATCATGCACCGTGATTTTTATGTGTCGTACAGGCGGACGCAGTCATAATGCGGCGTTGTTGGCGCAGCAACTGGGCTATAGCAATGCTTATAATATGATTGAAGGCTTTGAAGGCGAGGCCAATGCGCTGAAGCAAAGAACCTTGATTAACGGCTGGAAGCATGCTGGCCTGCCGTGGACTAATTAACGCTGTATCAATCACTTTAGACAAATGAAGCTTTGCCGCGTATGACCGTTGAAAAGTATGCAGTGATTGGTCATCCAATCGAACATAGCAAATCGCCATTGATCCACCAGGCCTTTGCACAGCAATTCAATAAATCCATCGTTTACGAGAAGGTGCTGGCGCCTTTGGATGGCTTTGCTGCAACGATTGCGCGCTTGCAAGCCGACGGTTATGTGGGCGCCAATGTGACGGTGCCATTTAAGTTTGAGGCTTTTGATGCCTGCCAGGACTTATCTGCGCGGGCGCAGGCAGCAGGCGCGGTGAATACTTTAAGCTTCAAAGCTTCGCAGTTACTTGGTGACAATACTGACGGCTGCGGCCTGGTTAACGACATCCTCAAACATCAGCAAACACGCTTGGCTGGCAAAACCATATTGTTGCTTGGTGCAGGTGGTGCTGCGCAAGGCGTGATATTGCCGCTGCTTGAGCAGCAGCCATTACAACTGACGGTCGCCAATCGCAGCCTGGATAAAGCGCAAGCCATGGCAGGCCGATTTGCCGAAGACGCGACACGTACGCAAGTCTCGTTGCAGGTGCAGACATTTGCCGACTTATCGCAAGGCTATGACGTGGTGATTAATGCTACCTCAGCCGGCTTAACCGATAGTGTGTTGCAAATTCCAGCAATGGTATTCCAACAAGATACGCTGGCCTACGACATGATGTATGGCAGAGACACACCATTTATGCAGCAGGCGCGCGCAGCAGGCGCGCGCGTGGCAGATGGCTTGGGCATGCTGGTAGAACAGGCGGCCGAAGCGTTTTATCTCTGGCATGGTTTGCGTCCAGACACAGCTTCTGTGATCCAGTCTTTGCGTCAGTCCTAGGTTTCTCACGATGAAACAAGCCATTAAACTGTTTTTTGGCCTCTTGCTGCTGTGGATTTGCCTGTACCAGGTGTGGGCGCTATTGCATATTGTATGGTGGATTGAGCATAACCCGACCTCCACCGCATTTATGGAAGCACGCCTCGAAGTCATGCAGGAAAGTCACCCTGATGCAAAGTTGCAGCAGCAATGGGTGCCCTATGCAAAAATCAGCAACCACTTAAAGCGCGCTGTGATTGCAGCCGAAGATAGCAAGTTTGTCGACCACGAAGGATTTGACTGGGTGGGCATAGAAACTGCGTTCGAGAAAAACCTGAAAAAAGGCAAAATTGTGGCTGGCGGCTCGACCATCAGCCAGCAATTGGCCAAAAACTTGTTTTTATCCGGCCACCGGACGCCGTGGCGCAAAGCGCAAGAGGCGGTCATCACCTTTATGCTAGAAAAGTTATTGACCAAGCGCCGTATTCTGGAAATTTATCTTAATGTGATTGAGTGGGGCGATGGTGTGTTTGGTGCCGAAGCGGCCTCGCGTCATTACTTTCATGGGAATGCCAGATCACTTGGACCAGCAGAGGCTGCCAGGTTGGCGGCCATGATCCCGAATCCACGCTTTTATGATGTACATCGCAGCACACGTTACCTGAGTCGTCACGCTGGCACCATACAGGCGCGCATGCGATTGGTGAAATTACCCTGATTTTAAGGGCTTGTTTAAGCTATTAAACCCTCATACCGCCACATACAATGTTTTATATAAATATATGTATGTGGCTTTACCACATCCGTATTGGATGCACTGTCAAATGACAGCGCATCTCGGGGACCGGTTGCATGTTGACCTAGCCCTTGACAGCGAGATGTTTTAATAAGGGTATGAGGTAACGGCCAGTATAACTGGCCGTATTTTTTGCCAGTTCCTCAGGCGCACCTACGCCAACTACCACACCGCCACCATCACCGCCCTCAGGCCCCATGTCAATCAGCCAGTCAGCCGTTTTAATCACATCCAGGTTGTGCTCAATAATCACCACTGTATTGCCGGAGTCGCGCAGTCTGTGAATCACATCCAGCAATAATTGGATATCGGCAAAATGCAAACCAGTGGTTGGTTCGTCCAGAATATACAGTGTACGGCCAGTATCGCGCTTGCTCAGCTCCAGTGACAACTTGACCCGTTGCGCCTCACCACCTGATAGTGTGGTGGCCGATTGCCCCAGCGTAATATAGCCCAGGCCCACATCCAGCAGGGTTTTCAGTTTGCGTTCTATGACCGGTTGCGCATTAAAGAACTGGTGCGCCTGCTCCACGGTCATGGCCAACACCTGGTGGATATTTTTGCCTTTAAACTGAATTTCCAGTGTTTCACGGTTATAGCGCTGGCCTTTGCACACATCGCACGGCACATACACGTCCGGCAAAAAATGCATTTCAACGCGCAGTACACCATCGCCCTGGCACGCCTCGCAGCGACCACCTTTGACGTTGAATGAATAGCGGCCAGGGCCATAACCACGCGCACGGCTTTCAGGCACGCTGGCAAACAAATCGCGAATAGGGGTGAACAGGCCGGTATACGTGGCCGGATTGGAACGCGGGGTACGGCCGATCGGGCTTTGGTCAACATCAACCACCTTGTCAAAGAACTCCAGGCCGTCAATGCTTTCATGCGGCGCAGCTTCGGTGGTGCTGCCATACAAATGTGTTGCCACCACGCGATAGAGCGTGTCGTTGATCAGCGTGGATTTGCCACTACCGGAGACGCCGGTGACGCACGTGAGCAGTCCCACCGGGATTTCGACGCTGACATTTTTCAGGTTATTGCCGGTGGCATTGTTCAGTTTGATCCAACGCGCAGGGTCAGGTTGGGTGCGCGGCAATTTAAAGGTGATCTGTTTTTTACCGCTGATATATTGCCCGGTCAGCGAATTGGGATCCGCTTCAATTTCCGCTGGCGTGCCAAAAGAAACAATATTGCCGCCATGCTCACCAGCCCCAGGGCCAATGTCGACAACAAAATCAGCCAGTTGAATCGCATCTTGATCATGTTCGACCACAATGACGCTATTGCCGATGTCGCGCAGGCGCTTCAGGGTTTCCAGTAAGCGGTCGTTATCACGCTGGTGCAAGCCAATCGAAGGCTCGTCTAGCACATACATCACGCCGGTGAGGCCGCTACCGATTTGTGAGGCCAGGCGGATACGCTGCGCTTCGCCACCAGACAAGGTTTCTGCCGAGCGCGACAATGACAAATAATCCAGGCCGACATTGGTCAGGAATTTCAGACGGTTTTCAATCTCTTTGACAATTTTGTCGGCAATGGCCAGCTTTTGGCCGCTGAGTTGCAGTGTTTCAAAAAAGTGCAGCGCCTGTTTTAGCGGCACTTCACAAATCTGGTGGATGTTGCGGTCGCCGACTTTGACGTGACGCGCTTCACGGCGCAAACGTGTGCCTGCACAATCCGGGCAGCTGGTCGCGTTGATGTATTTGGCCAGCTCATCGCGTACTGCCGTTGAATCACTTTCGCGGTAGCGCCGTTGCAGGTTGTTGATAATGCCCTCAAAGGTGTGCGACTTGCTGAAAAACGTACCGCGTTCATTGAGGTATTTAAAGGTGATTTGTTCGCGGCCAGAGCCAAACAGCAGAATTTGCTGGGTGTCTTCCGGCAGATTCTCAAACGGCGCTTCCAGGTCAAAGCTGTAATGCTGGCTCAGGCTGGCCAGCATCTGGAAGTAAAACTGATTGCGTTTGTCCCAGCCTTTAATGGCGCCGCTGGCGAGTGACAAATGCGGAAAAGCTACCACGCGCTTGGGGTCAAAAAACGTGACCTGGCCGAGGCCGTCACATTTGGGGCAGGCACCCATGGGGTTGTTAAAGCTGAATAAGCGCGGCTCTAGCTCGACCAGTGAGTAATCACATACAGGGCAGGAAAACTTGGCCGAAAACAGGTGTTCTTTTTCATTATCCATTTCCAGAGCAATCGCTTTGCCATCGGCCAGACGCAGTGCCGTTTCAAATGACTCAGCAATACGCTGTTTCATATCTTCGCGCACTTTGAGGCGGTCCACTACCACGTCCACACTGTGTTTGGTTGTTTTGGCCAGTTGCGGCAGGCTGTCCATTTCGTAGACCTTGCCATCAATACGCAAGCGCACAAAGCCTTGTGCTTTAAGAGTGTCAAACAGGTCAAGCTGCTCGCCTTTGCGGTTAGAGACCACCGGCGCCAAAATCATCAGTTTGGTGTCTTCTGGCAGCTTGAGGATGCTGTCCACCATCTGGCTGACAGTTTGCGCTTCGAGTTTGATGCCATGATCCGGACATTCCGGGTCACCTGCGCGTGCATAGAGCAAACGCAGGTAGTCATGAATTTCAGTCACGGTGCCCACGGTAGAGCGCGGGTTGTGCGAGGTGGATTTTTGCTCGATGGAAATCGCCGGCGATAAGCCTTCGATCAGGTCGACATCGGGTTTGTCCATGCGAGCCAGAAACTGGCGGGCATAGGCCGATAAACTTTCGACATAGCGGCGCTGCCCTTCTGCGTAGAGCGTATCAAAGGCCAGTGAAGATTTTCCGGAGCCGGAGAGGCCGGTCACCACCACCAGTTGGTTGCGCGGAATATCCAGATTGATGTTCTTCAGATTATGGGTGCGCGCCCCGCGAATTTTGATAAATTCCATGATACTTTCACGAACAGACAGCCAACCTGATAATATACGCAATTATTCAAAATTAAGCCAAGTTTTCTTACAGATTCATGCAGTTCTCCGAAAAAATGACCCGAATAGAAACGCGTGCCACTGCGGCCTTGGCGTCTATCTACGGGCTGCGTATGTTGGGCATGTTTTTGATCCTGCCTATTTTTGCGATTTATGCTGAAACTTTGCAGGGCGGGGATAACCACGCACTCATCGGCCTGGCACTTGGCGCCTATGGCTTTATGCAGGTGATTTTTCAGTTGCCATTTGGCATGGCATCTGACCGTTTTGGCCGCAAAAAGCTGATTTACCTGGGCTTGATCATGTTTGCGGTGGGCAGTGTGTTTGCCGCCACCGCGCAAGATATTTACATGGTGATTGTGGGCCGTGCGATTCAGGGTGCGGGCGCGATTTCTGCCGTGGTCACCGCGCTGGTGGCAGACTCCACACGTGAAGAACACCGTACACAAGCCATGGCCATGATAGGCGCCACCATCGGCGTCACATTTGCTGTGTCGTTGGTGGCAGGGCCGATTTTAAATCAATGGATAGGGGTGTCAGGCATTTTCTGGTTAACCGCCGTGTTATCTATTTTAGCCATTGGCGTGGTGAAGTTTGCTGTGCCAGAGCCCTTGCATGCGCACTTTCACTCCGATGCGCAAGCCGCACCTGCCAAGATTCGTGAAGTGCTGCGTGACACCCAATTATTGCGCCTGAACTTTGGCACTTTTTGTCTGCATGGCGCACAAATGGCCATGTTTATGGTGGTGCCGTTTGCCATTAAGCACAGCACGGGCATGAATGAAAATACGCACTGGAAAATCTACCTGCCGGTGTTGGTGCTGTCATTTATCCTGATGGTGCCTGCCATTATTTATGCCGAGAAAAAAGCCAAACTGAAACCGGTGTTTATCAGTGCAGTCGGCCTCATGTTGCTGACACAGATTGCATTTATGTTCAGCCTGAATAGCTTATGGGGCATTGTGGCGACGCTGTTCTCATACTTTGTTGCATTTAATGTGCTCGAAGCCTCTTTGCCGTCGCTGATCTCAAAAATGGCCCCCGTAGCTTCTAAAGGTACGGCGATGGGTATCCACAATACCGCGCAATCGTTTGGCATGTTTTTGGGTGCAGCCCTGGGCGGCTGGTTATCACACAGCTATGGCAGCCCCACCGTATTTGTCTTCTGTGCCGCCTTGATGGTGATCTGGTTTGGTCTGGCGCTTGGCATGCAGGCACCGCCTAGTGTCAAAACAAAAATGTTCCATATACAAGAAGGGTATAATGACGAGCAAGCCGCCATCCTGGTGCAGGATATCCGTGCCATGGAAGGCGTGTATGAAGTGGTCGCCATTCCTTCAGAAACCATGCTCATGGTAAAATTGGAAAATCAGCGCAGCAAAGAATTTCAGGCGGCATTGTCGCAAGCAATCATGAATAGAATAGGGGAGTAGTGACACCATGGCATCAGTCAATAAAGTGATTTTGATGGGTAATCTGGGGCGTGACCCGGAAGTGCGCTATATGCCAAACGGCGAGGCCGTGGCTAACTTCAGCATCGCCACCACCGAAAACTGGAAAGACAAATCCGGCGTACGCCAGGAAAAAACCGAATGGCACAACATTGTCATGTATCGCCGTTTGGCCGAAATCGCCGGTGAATACCTGAAAAAAGGCCGTCCGGTGTATGTTGAAGGCCGTTTGCAAACCCGTAAATGGGAAAAAGATGGCGTCACCCGTTACAGTACCGAAATCGTGGCTGACCAGATGCAAATGCTGGGTACTGGCCGCGAAGGTGGCAGCGCGCCTTATGAAGGCGGCGATATGGAACAGGGCGGTGGCGGCATGGACGATTACAACCAGGCACCTGCGCGTCAGCCAGCCATGGGCGGCGGTAATAATGCGGGCGGTGGTAACCGTAATGCATTCCAGCCTGCCCCAGCGAGCAAGCCAGCCGGTAATTTTGACGATTTTGACGACGATATTCCATTCTAGAGTCGAACGTTATATATCAAAAAGCCCCATTAATTTAATGGGGCTTTTTAGTTTAGGCGTTTTTCTTTGTCACATTCAAACACTTGGCGATGACCAGAGCATTAGAGTGACAGCATGATGATTTAGTATAAGAATAATGCTGAGGTCCAGATTCTGGATTGATCGCGTTGTCTAGCGGTAATAAAAAGCGGGTGTTCACGATGGGTTGCCAAGTGCAGCGATGGCAAATCAATCTTTCCAGAGACCTCGCGTGGTAACGCCTGATCAGTGATACGTTCAATCGATACTTTTAATTCTGCGCCGGGTAACTCCTTTGCGATGGTTTGATTGTTGAGCAAGGTATCTCCATCCAGCTCCAAAACGACGGTTGGCGCGTGGACATAAGGCTGAGGTTCTAATGGGTCGCCAACCTTGATATAACTATCAATGCGTGACTTCAGCGTAATCTTGCAACCCCTTAAGGTTGAAACCTGCAGCTCTATGCTGTCGCTGTCGCCGTTGGTATCCGTATGAAATCCAAGCGTGGTTGCATTTTCGCGCCAGCAAACTTGCTCTGGATGATCGAGCCCAAATGCGGTGAAGTCATTGATCAACGCGCCGGTGATTTGAATCTCTCCAGTCCAATAGGCACCGCGGTAACGATCCTTGATTCTGGCACCGCCCAGTCTGATCCGGATACGATTGTTTGCAAGGCCCAACTCTTCATGCAAATTGCGCATCCAGATAACTTGGTCGCCGTCATACAGGCTAATTTCCTCCCACCCTTGGTCACCAAGTAATTGATATTGGAGTGGGATAGTCTCATCCAATGGGTAAGCATCTCCCATGAGGTGTGCACCCTGGCTCAAGCTGGCAAAACTACGTTCGCCAGTCGTGGCAAAGGTATGTCTTGCACGCAAGGCTTTGGCTACGCCTTCCCGGTCAAATTGCTTGGCTAGTACGCCTGTGAGGCCGCCTCGTGAACCAAAAACCGCCGTTGCAGGCACCCCTCCACCGCAACGTCCCTGGTGTTCATCGCTGTTGGCGGCAGCACCTACACGGTAGCCGCGTTGAAGTGCTTCTGCGTAAACCCAGTGAAACTGCCCCCAGGCCGAACTTACTTCTATCAGTCGCTCCAGTTCAGGATGGTGCCAGTCGAGGTTGCATCGCCGACCACCTACATGGGGCATCATCAGATGGCCTTCGGGGTCATGCGCATAAGCGGCATACAAATCATCTACTGGCCAGGCACCTGGTTTGAGTGTGCCATGTGTAAACTCATTCCATTCGAATGAGCGCACCAGGCGGCCATGATGATCAAAAGGGAAGAGTGGTTTGCTATCGCGTAAGAATACGATATTGCGGTCTCCACCGGCGCAGGAGTTACCGCACCATTCAGTGCCAGGATAGCATACGAATTTACCGGGTTCATTGAGACTATGGATGAGTTCAACGGCCTTGTCCCAGCGCTGTTCAGTGATATTGAAATCATTGGCGGTGTAACCCAATACATCTAACCCAGCCACGTCGCGACCATAGCTAAGGTTGTACAAGGTGTCATTGGTGCCTACTGTATCATCCGAGTGTACGTGTAAGTCTGCATACAATGGGCGCAAGGTGCCTGCTTCAGCTGAAATATTGACATAGGCTTTGGCTGGTGTTGCTGGTGAGTCTTGCACTTGTGCGACTATTGTCCATTCACCTGGCTGATTCAGTTTGATATTGCTGTGACGCACAATTGCCCACCCTTGCTCTGCCAAGGTAAATGGAAGGTCCTGTACTGCATCATTTGGCCCATGAAGCTTCAAAAGGCCTGTGAGCGGTAAGTTGCGGCAAGTATTGCCCCAGGCATCATCAGCACGTACGATAATATCGAAAGGTTCTTCGCGGTTCACCAGGCGTGGCGTTACAACCTGCAGCGTGGATGGCTCGCCGGGGACAATGTCGAGTAATACATCTCCTGGTACTTCGGCAAATTTTGAGCTGCCTAGCGGGTCAATAAAGAGCCTGAATTGGAAGTCTTTTTCAACAAAGCTTTGAACACGTGTGCCAGGCCCCCCCTGGCGACGATCACCCAATCGAATGATGATGCGGTCGCCGGGATTTAAATAGCCATCGACAATATCGACGATGACCGTTTTCTGGAAGGGTCTTTCATGTCCCTTCTGGTCAAACCTCACCTTCAGGCTTTGCACGGTGGCAGGGCTTTGTCCCGCTACTAATTCTCCCGCATGATATTCAGCTGAAATGTAATTTGCACCCGCTGGGTCACTGGTTTGAAACAATGCCCAATCTGAGTAAAACTTGAAAGCGAGTTTAAGCCAGGCACCATCTGCCAAGCCAGAGGCGCCGACCTCATAAGTCAGTATCAATTCGGTCCATTCACCTGCAATAATTTCACGGCGGTTAGCCGTGATGCTACCCAGGAATGGTTTACTTTTATTGCGCTCATAGAGTCCTTGTGGCGCAATATAATGCCCTGCTTCATTTTTAGGATCAAAAGTTTTCATACCCTGTCTCTTTAGTTAACACGCCAGGTTTGGTAGTGTTTTTCCAAGCGTTTGAATACAAACGTTTCCATCAGCCACGCAATCAGCCCAATGATGACAATGCCTAGTAAAACCTGGCTGCTATTGCCAATCTGGCCGCCCATGGAAACCATCCAGCCTATGCCTTTGGACGCCCCTATCATTTCAGCCGCAACCAAGGCACGCCATGCCTGGCTGAAGCCGATGCGGAGTGCTGCCGTGACGAAAGGCAAAGAGGCGGGCACATATACATGCAAGATGATTTGTGTGGTGCTGGCTCCCAACGTGCGCGCAGCGCGTACTTCGCCACCACGTATGCTTTGTATGCCTTCCTGTATGGTGATGGCCATGGGGAAGACTGCAGCGATGAAAATCACCATCACGATGGACCAGTACCCCAAACCAAAAATGATCATGGTTAATGGCGCCCAGGCCACAGGTGGAATGGCCATAAACAGGCTATTCAGCGGCGATATAAAATCACGGAACCGGTTGGATAGCCCTGCTAATGCGCCAAGCAGGATTGCTATGACGGTTGCCAGGGCAAAGCCGCCGAGCTCTTCATACACACTGGCTTCTAAATGCCGCCAAAGACTGCCATCATTGATCCAGCGTACAGCTTCTCTGGCCACATCCCATGGTTGCGGCAAGATGTACGAAGGATAAAAGCTGGCGATGATGGTCCAGGCGATGAGCAGGAAAGGTAATGACAGCCAGCCCCAATTAAAATCTGATTTAAGTGACATTGTGAATTACTTCAATGACTGCTCAGCTTTTTGCAGAAACGTGGTGTCTACGACCTGCTCCACTTTCAGCGGTTTATTAATGAAGCCTAGTGATAATGAGTAATCCATTAAGCGTTGAATAAACAGCAAGTCTTTTGTATCCAGGCGGGCTGACCAACCCATGCGTTTACGGGCCTCTTGCACAATATCTTCTGGCTTGACGGTCTTGCCGTTTACACCTGACGTGTTTTCAAGTTTGAATTCCTGAGCAATGATTTGATTCGACTCTTCTGGATGCGACTGCAAAAATGCGATTGCTTTTAAGTGTGCCCGCAGTAACTTAGTCACGTCTTCGGGGCGGTTTTTCAGCGTGCTGGGTAAAGAAATCACCACATACCAGGGATATTGCGGCAATTCTTTATTCACATCCAACACCAGCTTGCTTGAGCCGCGCAATAATGACTGGCTCACAAACGGTTCCCATGAGAAGGCTGCGTCTACTTCATTATGCTCAAGTGCAGCGTTCATATTGGCGGCTGGCATGTTGATAATGGACACATCCTGTTCAGGATCCAGCTTGGCTTTTTCTTTCAAGACGTAGCCACGCAGAAGTACATCCATGCCGCTGCCCTTGGCAACACCAGCCAGTTTTTTTCCACGTAGGTCACTCACCGTATTGATGGGGCTTCTCGCGTTGGCAATGATTGCCGCTTGCCCATAATTAACTTGTGCCAGAATTTTGCTTTCCAGCCCGCGTGAAAACCAGTGGTAGACAGGGGGTGAGCCCACATAAGCGATATCCAAGTCGCCAGCAGCCACGGCCTGTTGCAGCAAGGGGCCATCATTAAAAGATTTGATATCTACATTGAGCCCTTCGGCAGCATAAAATCCCTTCTTATCCGCAATGACGGCTGGTGCGTTTGCCATGGCATACACCCAGCCGATACGCAGTGGTTTATCTTCTGCGAACGCAGCAACAGTCGATGCGCCCAGAACGGCGAGCATGATGAAAGATGTAGTGATGAGTTTTTGGATCATTTTTGATACTTTCTGGTTATGCGTTGATATTGGAAACACTTAAATTTGTATGGATGACATCCGCTATCGTGCCCATCAATGTCGTCCGGTGCTCTATAAAGCTTGGCAGTTTGCGTGTGTGGATGCTGGTTCTTGGGCGGGGAATATCAATCGCCTGTTCGCTATGGATTCCTTGCGGCGCAATGCCGAGTACCACCACGCGATCCGCCAGAAAGATGGCTTCATCAATATCATGGGTGATGAATAGTACGGTTTGCCCTAGCTCAGACCACAAGCGCAAGGTCTCTTCATTGAGGTGGCTGCGTGTGATGGCATCCAGTGCGGCGAAAGGCTCATCCATCAATAGCAACGCTGGTTCCAGAGCCAGTGCACGTGCCAGAGAAACCCGTTGCTGCATCCCGCCTGAAAGCTGGTAAGGCAGTTTGCCTGCTGACTTGTCTAATCCAACCAGTGAGAGGTAGTGCATCGCCTTCTCGGTCTGCTCTTTCTGGCCAAGTTGATTTTGCATTCTAAGCCCGAAGCGTACGTTCTCAAGTGCCGTCAACCAGGGGAACAGCTGTGGAGATTGAAAAACATAGCCGAGTTCTGGCATTTCTGGGCGAACAGGTTGATAGTTGATGCTGATGGTGCCTGATGTCGGTTGCTGGAAGCCTGAAAGCAGGTTTAGAAGCGTGGTTTTACCGCAACCGGAGGGGCCAAGCAATGAGACAAACTCACCGGGTTGAGCATGTAGCGAAAATGCATTAAATACGGCATGCCCGTTTGGATAGGAAAAACTGATATTATCAATTGATAATGATGCGGCGCGCCTTTGCGGTGGTGCTGGTTGCATAGCCGATAAATTATTTTGAGTTGCCATGAGCGATCAACTATGTAAAATTTGCACGAATAATACAAGTTAATACAAGTTGGCACAAAGAATAAAAAAATATATTCTTATAACTTATTTATCTATCGCTTTTATCTACCGTTGCGATCACCCAATAGCAGGCATGCGTTTGATAAGCGTCATTCATGCACACTGAGATGGACTTAACCTTGAAACAGACACCCTTCACTCTTGTTCGTGAAAATCCAACCTCTTTGTATTTGCAGATTTCATCATTGCTACGCGAAGAAATCAGCAGTGGTTTGTATGAACCTTCTGGAAAGTTACCCTCTGAAGCAGAGTTAGTCAGGCGATTTGAGGTCAGTCGAATTACGGTCAGGCTTGCTTTGGATCAACTGGTTGAAGAGAAAATCGTTGAACGCAAGCAAGGCAAAGGCACTTATGTTTCTAACAAGCAATTACGTCATGGGTTGGATACACTGCGTAGCTTTTATGAGTCGCTGGTGATTCAGGGCCTTAAACCTGAAATGCGGCTGCTTTCACGTCAGCTTGCCGATATCCCAGAAGCCATCAGCAATGTGTTTGGCGCAGGCATGAATAAAGGCCTGCGGATTGAACGCTTGCATCTTGTTGATGGTCAGCCGATCGCTTTGGGAACCAGCTATTTGCTTGCAGAGGTGAGTGCTATCAGTTGGGAGTCGATTGAGCAGCAACCGAGCTATAAGGCCATTGAGGCGATTACCGGTCTGCAAGTTGCCAGAGCTGATTTAGCGATTACAGCGCAATTGGCGGACGAAAAATATGCCCGGCTCTTAGAGATAAGCATAGGCATGCCATTGTTAGTGATGAAAAGAGTGTCTTATTTATCTAATGGCATCTGCTGTGATCATTCACTGTTTCATATACGCCCGGAACATTATGAGTTTGTGTTGAGTAGTTATTTCAAACAGATCGGGTCCGGGCAGTAATATTCTGCATGCTTGTTTAAGTGCTGGCGCCCGTCCCGGAAACCAAGGCGAGTTGGTGGCCGAGCTTATGCTTCTTGGTCGCTAGGTACTCTGCATTATGGGGATGGCTAGGGATTTCCAGTGGGACGATTGTTTCCACAATGATGCCATCGGCAGCGAGCGACTGTGATTTGTCCGGGTTATTGCTCAGTAAGCGTATGGATGCCACCTGCAAATGCTGCAACATGGCCGCTGCTATATCGTATTCGCGCTGGTCTACTGGTAAATTCAAGGCAAGATTGGCTTCCACGGTGTCCAACCCTTGTTCTTGCAGTGCATACGCGCGGATTTTATTGGCGAGCCCGATGCCGCGCCCTTCATGCCCGCGTAAATACAAAATCACCCCTCGTCCTTGCTGCTGTATCAGGCGCTGTGCCTGCTTGAATTGCTCGCCACAATCACAACGTTGTGAGCCGAATACGTCGCCGGTCAGGCACTCGGAGTGCAAGCGTGTGAGTACGCTGGTGTGGCCTGCCACATCACCGAGCACCAGCGCAATATGCTCAATGCCAGTTCTGTTATCCTCAAAGGCATGCAAGCGGTATGTGCCGTATTCAGTGGGCAGGTTGGCGCTGGCTTTGGGCGTGATCAACGCCTGCAAAGAAGTGACAGCAGGTTTGAGCGCAAGGTTACTTGAGGGCATTGATAGCTCCCATTTTAATCAACTTGGCGCGCAACACATTGCGGCTTAAGCCCAGCAGTTTGGCGGTTTGCACCTGGTTATGATGGCAGTGGTGGTAGGCGGCGCGCACCAGGGCATCTTCAAAATAATCGTAAAGCTGGGGTTTGCCAGATTCAAACAGTTGCTGCAAGGCTTCTTCCAGTAAGTCGGGTGCATGACTGCCGGCCTGCGGCGTGTGCTCTTGCTTGGGTCTATGCAGCGAGATGGAGGATAAATGTAAGTCTTCACTACGCACCAGGTTGTTGCGGCAAATCAGCAGCGAGTGGTGAATCACGTTCTCCAGTTCGCGGATATTACCAGGCCAGCTGTGTTGCACCAGTTTCTGTTTGGCCGAGTCATCCAGGCGGATCTCTGCGTAACCCAGGCGGCGTGTATATTCGCTGACAAAATACTCGGCCAGCGGCAAGATATCGCCTGGCCGGTTTCTTAAGGTAGGCAATTCCAGGTGGGCGACACGCAGGCGGTAAAACAGGTCTTCGCGGAAATTACCGGCCTGTACGGCTTCTTCCAGGCGGACATTGGTGGCGGCGACCAGGCGGACGTCAATTGGCGTTGATTTTCTGGCGCCCAGGCGCACCACTTCGCGCTCTTGTAACACGCGCAGCAGTTTGACCTGGATGCTCAGCGGCAAGTCGCCGATTTCATCTAAAAACAGCGTACCGCCGTTGGCGGCTTCAAACCAGCCGGCCTTGGCGACAAATGCACCGGTAAAAGCGCCTTTTTCATGCCCAAATAATTCGCTTTCGACCAGGGTGTCAGAAAAGGCGCCGCAGTTGACGGCGACAAAGGGTTTGCCTTTGCGCTTGCTTAAGGCATGCACATGGCGTGCAATGAGTTCTTTGCCGGTGCCGGTTTCGCCGATGATGAGTACATTCGCATCGCTGGGCGCAATTTGCTGGATGCGACTGAGCAAAGCAATGGATTTAGGGTCCTCAAACACTTGTGCGGTGGCACGAATAGACGTGGTGAGCGCGCGGGAGTTGGGCAGCGTGAGTAGTTTCTTCTCATTCTCGCCGTAGTCCAATTCACTCGCCTGATCCAGATTCTCGATAAATTTGTCCATAATATTCATGAGTAAAATGTAGGGTTAGGGAAGCTACCAGTCAGCGCCCATTCACCCAGCTCCTTAATTTTGTAATCTAGTGGATCGTGCAGCGTATGCGTTCTCAAATTGCGCCAGTGCCGGTCCAGCCGCAGTCCGGCATGCGTCGCGCGGGAGCCTGCCACTTCAAACATCCGGCTGGTGATATCCAGCCCGGTGCGGGTTGCCAGGACCTTGGCGGCACTGATACTGGTCGCCAGCAAGCCACGATCTTCCTCGGTGAGTGCCAGGCCCTTGGCCCAGGCGATATCGAGTTTTTCTGCCGCCTGGTTAGTCAGTGCACGCGTTGCTTCCAGGCCGACCCAAAATTCGCCGTAATGGGCGAGGATGTACGGGTCCTGGCTGGTGATATCAACATTGGCATTTTTCCACGGCCGGGCTTCGCGCAAGGTGTAGTGTTGCGCGTCGTTAAAAGCGCCTTCGGCAATACCGAGGTAGATATTGGTCAATATGAGTTGCGCGATCAGCGGCCGCAAGCAGGCAAACGGGTTGCTGAGTGGCCCGGGCTCGGTGAGTAGCTCGTTTTCTTCCACCCTGACTTTTTCAAAGTTCACGCTGCCGCTGTCGGTTTGGCGTTGGCCAATATTGTCCCAGTCATCGAGGATGGTCACGCCGGTACGCAGGGTTGGGATGGCGGCAATCACCAACTGGCCATCCGTCTTTTTAATGGCAGAAGCAATCAGCATCTCGGAGTCCATCGCGCCCGAGCAAAAGCTTTTTTTGCCTGAGAATTCATGCCAATGGTCATAACTTTTGCACAGCGTACGTTCATCCAGCGGATTGAGCGCATTGCCCCAAAACCAGTTGGATTGCGCGGTTTGCTCGTACCAGCGCTCCCATTGGTCGGGCCGGGAGAAGAGTCGTACGGTTGCCAGCATCAGATGTTGAAAGCCATAGACATGCGCAATCGAGCTGTCTACTTTGGCAAACTCTCTGACCACTTGCAGCGTCTCCTGCCAGTTGGCGCCGTAGCCGCCGTACTGGCGTGGGATGATCAATGACAGCAGACCGCTGTTGCGGATCGCATCCCGTTCCAGTTTTGGCGTACCGCCCTGATGATCCCGTTCCACGGCTGTCAGCGAAAACGATTCAGCCAGTTGCTTGGCCACTGCCAATGCATGCTGGCCTTCATTGAGGCGTGCCGTTGGCGGAATTGCAAAAGTATTTATATTCAAAAGTAATATCCATCTGGTTGCATATGCTTAATAGTTCAGCATGATTTGTGCCAACTCCGGCAGGGGCCGTGAATCACTACTGCTATGGCATCAATTGCCGGATAAGTATAAAAATAATTCTTATAAATCATATGGTTGAGGAAATGTTGAATGGTTTTCCGGCCGCATCGTTTTTTGCCGGACAGCGATCTCCGTCACCCTGTTGCTGAATAATCAGCACACATGCTGCTGATACAGCAGCACCCGCAGAAAATATGCTGATTATTCAGCAACAGCGTTCGGTGTCTTTGTAAGTGACTGAATTTAATGATTTTTATTTGTGGCATGCTCTTTGCACTAGGCTTTCCATGTATGCAGCATGAATAGAAGGAAACACACAACATGGAAATATTCTGGTTTTTACCCACGCACGGTGACCAGCGTTATCTTGGCACCAGCACAGGTGCCAGACCGGCAACACTCTCTTATTTAAAGCAGATTGCACAGGCGGCAGACCGCCTGGGTTACGGCGGGGTGCTGGTGCCCTCCGGGCGCTCTTGCGAGGATGCCTGGGTGATTTCCTCGGCTTTGATCAATGAAACCAAACAGCTCAAATTTTTGGTCGCAACGCGGCCCGGGTTTATTTCACCGGTGGTGTCTGCGCGCATGGCATCGACGCTGGATCGCATTTCCGGCGGGCGTTTGCTGATTAATGTGGTGGCGGGCGGTGACCCGGTAGAGCAGCAGGCGGAAGGCAGCTTCCTGGATCATGATGCCCGCTATGCCGAGGCAGAAGAGTTCCTGTCTATCTGGCGTTCGGTATTGACCGAAGAAGCCGTCAATTATGAAGGTGAATATTTACGCGTCAAAGATGCGAGTTTACCGACCGGCAGCCTGCAAAAGCCTTATCCGCCGCTGTTTATTGGCGGGGCCTCTGAGGCGGCGATCCAGCTCAGTAGCAAGCATATTGATGTGCATTTGACCTGGGGCGAGCCGCCAGCAGCTGTGGCCGAAAAAATCAGGGTCATTCGTGCGGCAGCTGCAGCACAAGGCCGTAGCATCCGTTTCGGCATCCGCTTGCATGTGATTGTGCGCGAGACCAGCGAACAAGCTTGGCAAGCGGCCGACGAACTGATTTCACACGTGACCGATGACACCATTGCTGCGGCACAGGCCGCTGTCGCTAATTTTGATTCGGTAGCGCAAAAACGGATGACCGAATTACACCATGGCCGGCGTGACAAACTCGAGGTCTCACCCAACTTGTGGGCCGGAGTGGGGCTGGTGCGCGGCGGGGCGGGCACTGCGCTGGTGGGTAATCCACAAGAGGTGGCTGACAGGATTAAAGAATATCAGGCACTGGGCATTGATTATTTTATTTTCTCTGGCTATCCGCACCTGGAGGAGTCTTATCGCGTGGCTGAATTGCTGTTTCCCTTATTGCCTGTTCACCAGCAGGCCAGCGCCGAAGTCAGTATCAATACCAATATGACGGGGCCGTTTGGTGCGGCCAAACCGGTCAAGCATGCGGCATAGGAGGGATGATGACTCTGGCACTGAATTCACGCCTGGACGACGTTGAGGCATCACATGGCATTGTGTTTGGCGGCACGCCACGCGAGCGGGCCAAACAGCTTTGCGACTATCTGGCAGAAACCGCGATTGAGCGCGATGCCGCAGGCGGTACACCGTATGAACAGCGTCAGGCGGTACGGGATAGCGGGCTGTTGAAGTTGCTGATACCGAAAACCTATGGCGGCCTAGGCGGCAGCTGGCAGGAAATCTACAGCATTATTCGCCAGATTGCGCGTGTGGACAGCTCGATCGCCCAGGTATTCGCTTTCCAGTTTTTGATGCTGACTTCGATCCGCTTATATGGCAGTGAGGTGCAATGGCAGCACTATTTCAAGCTGACTGCCGCGCAAAACCTGTGGTGGGGCAATGCCTTGAACCCTTTGGATAACCGCACTGTGGCACGTAAAACGGCGGCTGGCTATGTGTTTACCGGGCAAAAGAGTTTTTGCTCCGGCTCCATGGATTCTGACTACCTGATTGTGTCTGCCATTGAAGAAGGCACAGGCAAGTTTCTGGTGGCTGCGGTGCCGACTGATCGTAGCGGTATCCAGCTCAATGGCGATTGGGACAATATCGGCCAACGGCAGACAGACAGTGGCAGCGCTGAATTTAACCAGCTGCGGGTGGAAGACAGCGAATTGCTGATGAACCCTGGCCCGTTGAGCTCGCCATTTGCCAGCCTGCGTTCATTGGTAGCGCAACTGATTTTTACCAATATTTATCTCGGCATTGCCGAAGGCGCGCTGGCAGAAGGTGCGAAATATACGCGTAGCAGCAGCCGGGTCTGGTCCGGCTCTCTGGCGCAGAACATACACGAAGACCCGTTTACCTTGCTGCATTACGGCGAGTTCTGGGCCAGCTTGCATGCGTCGGCCGTGCTGGCAGATCATGCGGCAGGCTTACTCGATCACGCCTGGCAGCAAACCTTGGGCCTGGATGAGCTGACCCGTGGCGAACTGGCGCTGGCAGTGTTCTCGGCCAAGGTCAACGCGACGCGTGCCGGGCTGGATGTCACTACCCGCGTGTTTGAAGTGGCTGGCGCCCGCGCTACCACCGCCAAGCTGCGCATGGACCGCTTCTGGCGCAATTTGCGCGTGTATACCCTGCATGACCCGGTGGATTACAAACTCAAGGATTTGGGCGATTGGGCACTTAACGGTCAGTACCCCACCCCGAGTTTCTACGCCTAACGCATACTAAAGAAAGTTTATGAAACAAAAAATTATCGATCTACGCAACCGTCCTGCATTTCTGCATGACTTTTTTGGCGCTACGCCCAACACCCCTGCTTATGACACTGCCAAATGGCTCAACCAGCGTGTGGGTTCGCTTGAACCCGAGCATTTTCGCCGCTCATATACGGTAGAGGGCTATTTGCAGGAGATCGACCAGGCCGGGATTGATATTGCCGTGGTGGTGGGGCGTGAGACGCCGGACCTGACCATAGACGACCAGCAGATTGCCGACCTGGTCAAACACAGTCCCAAACTGGTGGGCCTGGGTTCGGTGGATATTGAAAGCCGTGGCGTAGACAGTGCCTTGGCCGCGATTGAAAAAGCCGTTCATCATTACGGCTTCAAGGCCATTAATATCGAACCCGGCTTTGGCAAACCGGCACGCCAGGTCGATGACCCCATTTTTGACCCGGTCTACGAGGCTTGCCAGCAGCATGGCGTACCCGTGTGCGTGATGTCCGGCCCCACCACGCCAGACCTGGACTACGCGCACCCGAACGCGGTGGCCAGGCTGGCCAGGAAATATCCCCAGCTCAACATCATTTGTTTCCACGGTTATTACCCGTATGTGAATGAAATTGTCGGTGCGGCGTTCCGTTATCCAAACCTGTACCTGGTGCCCGATATGTATATTTTCCAGCCTGGCGCCGAATTATATGTACAGGCGGCGAACCAGTTTCTGGGAGATCAGTTACTGTTCGGCACCTCTTATCCTTTCAGGCCGATGAAGCAAACCATAGACGACTTTGCCGCCTTGGGTTTTAAAGATGCGGTGCTGGAAAAAGTGTTTTATCAGAATGCTGCGCGCTTGTTAAAGCTCAGCGTATAAGAATGCAGGCAGGAATAACTATGCAATCTCCGTTACCACCATTTGATGCCGTCGCCGATGCGGTAGAAGCCATTGCCAATGGTGAATTTGTCATCGTCGTCGATGATACCGATCGTGAAAATGAAGGTGATCTGATTATTGCCGCTGAAAAAATTACCACCGAAAAAATGGCGTTTCTGGTCAGGCATAGTAGCGGCCTGGTCTGCGTGGGCATGTCCGCGCCACGTTTACAGGCGCTGGATTTACCACAAATGGTGACGCATAACGCTGACCCTTTCCGCACCGCGTTTACAGTAAGTGTGGATTACAAGTACGGCACCACCAGCGGCATTTCGGCGGCGGATCGTGCGCTCACGCTACGCAAGCTGGCCGACCCAGCCAGTGTGGCCAGTGATTTTCACCGCCCTGGCCATATTTTCCCGTTACGTGCGCGCCGTGGCGGTGTGCTGGAGCGGCCAGGCCATACCGAGGCGGCGCATGACCTAGCGGCACTGGCAGGCTTGCAACCGGTGGGCGTGCTATGCGAAATCGTCAATGATGATGGCAGCATGGCCAGGCGGCCAGACTTGCTGCGCTTTGCCAAACAGCACGGTTTAAAGGTGATTACGATTGCCGATATGATTGCTTACCGCGAGCGACAGTTGCAGGTGACCTATCCACGCCAGCCTGTGCGCCCTGTTCGGCAACAAAGCACATTGCTCGATGCAGCCATGGTGTATAGCGGTTAAATCAACGATTGATCAACACAACAAAGCCCTCCATGTGAGGGCTTTGTTTTTACTGCAGCTAGTTTAAGTCTATGCTTAAATCCACGGATGACGCGGCGGTTTCACGTTATTCAGGCTGTAATTGCCCACGGCATGATACTTCCAGCGTACCGGGTCATGCAGGGTATGGGTACGGGCATTGCGCCAGTGGCGGTCCAGGTTGTACTCACCCAGCGTAGAACGTGTACCGGCCAGTTCAAACAGTTTGCTACCTGCCAGCAGCGCGGTTTCGGTACTCAATACCTTGGCTTCGGCCACGGCAATGGAGGCTTCTGCCACGGTGTCTTCGTTCGGGTTGCGTTGCGCTTCGTCTATGTATTCCCCGGCGCGCGCCAACAAAGCTTCAGTCGCGTGTAAACGAATCTGCAAATCGCCAATGTCTTTAATGGTATGTGGATCTTCGTAACCATGCTCCAGGTCAGTATCAATCCACGGGCGGGTATGGTTGCGGACAAAATGCAGCGTATCCTTGAACGCGGCGCGCGCAATGCCGGTATCTACCGCGGCCTGGATAATTTGTGCTACCGGACCCATGGCCGTCGGGCGGTCGAACGCCAAATGGTGTGGCAACACATACTCGCTGGGCACAAAGATATTTTCCAGCAGGGTGGTACCGCTGGCCGTCGTGCGTTGACCAAAACTGGACCAGTCATCAATGATGGTCAGGCCTTCTGCCCCGGCCGGTACAAAAGCCACCACGGTATTGTCGTGCTCATCCTTGGCCACTACCGGTACCCAGTCAGCCAGCAAAGCGCCAGAAGAATAGAATTTTTTGCCGTTTAAGAAGTAGCCGCTGTTGGTAGGTGTCAGTTTGGTTTTGACATCATTGACACTGCGGGTGCCGATTTCAGAAAACGCATTGCCAAAGCGTACGCCTTGCAGCACCAGCTCATAAAAAAACTTTTTCTGGAAGTCCGTGCCGTCCAGGCGCAGGCCTTCCACCATATACAAGTGGTTTTGCGGAATCTGCCCGATGCTGGGATCGGCTTCTGCCACCGTAGCAATGACTTCGGCCAGGGTTTTGTTCGACACAAACGCGCCGCCATATTCTTTCGGCACAGTAATGCCCCACAAGCCGCTGCTGGAGAATAAATCCAGTTCCTTGCGCGGCAGGCGTCTTTCTTTGTCACGCGTAGCGGCTTCTTTGGCGATTTCACTCGCGACTTGTTTGGCCACGGCAATCGCTTCGGCGTCACTGGTGATCACGTGCGCCGGTTGGCGCGGCGGGTGCTCGGGCAAATGCGCAATCTTGCTTGCATGTGCAGTCATATTGAATCCTTGTCAAAGTAAAGGTTGGGAATAAAGGCGCAGTGTTTCCATTAAAAAGCGGCTGCGCGTTGCCTTACTGCATTGCATTTAATATGCCAATTGTTAAGTGATTGAATTTAAACGATAAGGTTTGGTTGTGGGTTTTTGCACGCCTCTACAGAAACAGTTTTCTGCTGAATGCCTGCTGATTAATCAGCAATCGCACGTTGCCACAAGGTCATTTGAGATCGACCTGCCTGCTGCATTTTTAGAAAAGTTGCTGATATATCAGCAGTTCATCAGCAAAACTAGCCTGAATTCAACACGTTGAAAATCATAAAAAACATCATAAGTAATTGATATTTATGATTAATTTAATCTGGCATGGATGCTGCTAATAGTATTGGTGAGCTGGCCTGCCTGCGATTGAACACACAAAGCGGCAGCAGCAACCTTAATTAGGAGTCATGATGAGCCGTCCGTTAAAAGTCACTGCCGTTTCCGGCAGCTATAAGTTGCCTTCCAGAACCGCTGCGCTGGTGGAAGCAATCACCCAAACACTGGGGCAGCAATTGCCTATTGATCTGCATGTGATCGAGTTAAGTGAAATAGGCAGCAGCCTGGTTGCTTCTTATGATCCCAAAGCGCTGCCAGTGAAAGTGCAAAAAGATATCCAGGCCATTGAAACGGCTGACCTGCTGGTTGTGGCGACGCCGGTTTACCGCGCGTCTTATACCGGCTTATTCAAACACTTGTTTGACCTGGTCGATTATGAGGCCTTGGTCGATGTGCCGGTATTGCTGGCGGCGACCGGTGGCAGCGAGCGCCATGCCTTGATCATTGATCATGAACTGCGCCCATTGTTCAGCTTCTTTCAGGCGCTGACCTTGCCGATTGGTGTCTATGCCACCGAAGCAGATTTTGAAAACTATCAGGTGAAAAGCGAGGCGGTCACTGCCCGTATTGCATTGGCGGTGGAGCGTGCCTTGCCATTGCTCAAGCATAGAGAGCTTGTGAATAAAGACCGTTTGCTGGCGGTATAAGCCACGCGATGATTTGCCGAACATTATTTGGAGAGCGATGATGAGTACAGAAAATATTAAATTTGCCTACTGGGTGCCTAACGTTAGCGGTGGCCTGGTGGTTAGCAATATCGAACAGCGCACCAGCTGGGATATCGACTACAACCGCAAGCTGGCACAAATTGCCGAGAATGCCGGGTTTGAATATGCCTTGAGCCAGATCCGTTTTACCGCCGGTTATGGCGCCGAGTTCCAGCATGAGTCGGTGTCTTTTTCGCATGCCTTGCTGGCAGCGACCACCAAATTGAAAGTGATTGCGGCTATTTTGCCTGGTCCGTGGAATCCGGTGCTGGCAGCCAAGCAACTGGCGACGATTGATATCCTGACCGAAGGCCGGGTGGCGGTCAATATCGTCTCTGGCTGGTTCCGTGGCGAATTTACTGCCATTGGCGAGCATTGGCTGGATCATGACGAGCGCTATCGCCGCTCCAAAGAGTTTATCGAGGCGCTCAAAGGTATCTGGACGCAAGATAACTTCACTTACCGTGGCGACTTTTACCGTTTCAGCAACTACAGCCTGAAACCAAAACCATTGCAACAACCCCATCCTGAAATCTTCCAGGGCGGCAGCTCACGTGCGGCGCGCGATATGGCGGCCAGTGTCTCTGACTGGTATTTCACTAATGGTAATACGGTCGAAGGCATCAAGGCGCAGGTAGATGATATCCGTGCCAAAGCCGCGGCCAACAATCACCAGGTCAAAATCGGCGTCAATGCCTTTGTGATTGCGCGTGATACCGAAGAAGAAGCCAAAGCAGTACTGGCAGAGATCATCGCCAAGGCCAACCCTGACGCGGTCAATGCGTTTGGCCATGAGGTCAAGAATGCCGGTGCCTCCAGTCCGGAGAAAGAGGGTAACTGGGCGAAGTCGACCTTTGACGACCTGGTGCAATACAACGATGGCTTTAAAACCAACCTGATCGGCACGCCGCAGCAAATTGCAGAACGCATTGTCGCCCTGAAAGCCGTGGGTGTAGACCTGATCCTGTCTGGCTTTTTGCATTTTCAGGAAGAGGTGGCTTACTTCGGCGAGAAAGTGTTGCCGCTGGTGCGTGAGCTCGAAGCCAAAAAACTGGCCAAAGCTGCTTGATCAATCTCGAAAAGAAATCGTCATATGGCCGCTGATACATTACCGAACTGGCTAGCATCGCAGGCAGCGCAGCGGCCTGCCGGCGTGGCGATTCGCCATAAACAACTGGGGATCTGGCAGGAAAGTAGCTGGCAGTCGGTGCACCGCGCGGTATTGCTCGCCGCCCGCTTTTTGCAGCACAAGGGATTCGGCAAGGGCGATACGCTGGTGTTGCTCAGTGAGCCGCGGCCAGAAGCCTTGTTGTTGTCTTTAGCTGCGCATTATCTGGGCGGTGTCTCTGCGCCGCTAGATGCTGCTTATCCACAACCACAGTTGCTGGATTTGTTGCATACGCTGCGGCCGAAGTTTGTGTTTGCCGAAGGGCAAGCGCAGGTGGATCAGGTGTTTGAGGCCAAACCGGATGTGCAACTGGTGATTTATGCCGATGCCCGTGGCCTGGCGGCTTACCAGCATCCGGCACTCTCGGCCTATGCCCAGGTTGTGGCAACGGGGGCAGAGGCAGCACCCGATTTAACCATTGGTGCAGCGGCTAATGATATTGCCTTTCGCTTTTATCGCTTAAGTGCGCAGTATCAACTGGAGTATCGCGAATTAAGCCATGCCGAGCTATTGAACAATGGCCGTCAACTGGTGGCGGATGAGGCGTTGACTGATCAGGAGCAAGCGCTGGCAGCCCGTGCATTTGCGGCCAGCGGCCATGCCAGGTATTTACTATCCCCCTGGTTGCTGGCCGGGTTTACGTTGAATTTTCCGGAAAACCTGGCGACCAGGGATACCGACAGGCGCGAATTGGGGCCGACGTTGGTGGCGGGGACTGCGGCGACCTATCAGCGACTGTATACGCTGACACAGTCACGCTGGCCGCTGCCAAACAGCTGGCAATTTTCCTTCGTGGCGTGGGCATTACGGCTATCGCAACAACGCGTGCCAGTGCTCGCCACGCTGGCGCAGTGGCTGGTGATCTTGCCTTTGCAGGATGTGCTTGGGTTGCGGCGTACACGGGTGCCCTTATTGGTGGGTGAGCCTTTGTCGGCCGAGGCCGAGCAGTTCTTCCGCGCCATTGGCATCCAGGTGCGTGATTGGCCGGAAGAGTTGCCATGGCAGATCAGCCAGATTCAAGTGATTCCGCGTCAGCAGCATGCGCTTGAAGACTATTTTGGTTTAAAAGCACTGAGAGCCGCGCTATGACAGCCGCATCACCATTACTTGCCCTGGACCGTATTTCACTGTCGTTCAAGGGCGTGAAAGCCATCACCAACATCAGTTTCGCCGTGAAGAAGGGCGAAATCTGCGCCCTGATCGGGCCCAATGGCGCCGGTAAAAGCTCATTGCTGAATGTGATTAACGGCGTTTACAAAGCCGATGAGGGACGCATTACTTACCAGGGCGAATCGCGCACCACCATGCATCCGCAGTGGGCAGCCAAGCGTGGCGTCGCGCGTACGTTTCAAAACATTGCCTTGTTCAAGGGCATGTCGGTGCTGGATAACGTATTAACCGGCACCAACCTCAAAGTGAAGAGCAGTTGGCTGGAGCAAGTGTTCAATGTGGGTCGTGCCCCGGCAGACACACTGCGCCAGCGGCAAAAAGCAGAACGCGTGATTGCCTTCCTCAAATTGCAGCCCTGGCGCAATAGCATTGTCGGCGCCTTGCCCTATGGCTTGCAAAAGCGGGTAGAGCTGGCGCAGTGTGTCTGCC